>JAQGHW010000205.1 GCA_028291505.1 Rhodopila sp.
AGATTGAAGCAGACCCCTTCAAACGACAGAGTGACAGCCGCGTTTCGGCGTGCGCGAGCTGTCGTAAGTGCGAATCAGCGGAAACGCGACGCGGGCCAGCACGCCGTCCGAGGGCGCCCAGACGTACCCTTCGCCGCGCGACAACCGCGGAAGGTCGGCGAGGATGCGCTTGCCTTCTGCCCGGTCTGCCTGACCCTCGATCCAGCCGCCTACGGCGTCGCGATCCTGGCTGGAGGTGAGCTTCATGGCCACCAGGATGTCGGCTTGCGAGAGTACATCCTTGTGCACGACCGCCGGGCGTTGGGTGATCAGCCACGGGATGAAGCCTCGGACCCGGCCCCGGCGAACAATCTCCTCAATCCGGCCCAACAGCGTGTTGGCCTCCGGCAACGGCCGCTGCGGCGCCCACAAATCGGCCTCGTCAAACACCAAATGGAGCGGTTCGGTGTTGGCTTCGTACACGGTCTCCGCAAACGCCGTCATGAACCGTCGGCGGCTGGCGCTGCTACCGAGTTCCGAGAGGTCAACCACGCAGGCGAGGTGGCGCATGCCGACCAGATGACCGAGGGCAGCCCCCATGCTTTCGTCGAGTTCGATGTCCGCGTGGCGTCCACCGAACACCACCACAGGATATCCTGCAACCAGTTGATCGTCGAGCAGGTCGAGCGGCTGCACTGGCGGATCTGGAACGGCAAGGCCAAAAATGCCCGGCTCACGATCGAGCGGATCCGCAAGGTCATGCACGTCTTCAAGGGTGAAAGCGGCCACCGCACGAGCGGCGTACCATCCTGCAAGCTGTGGCGCGCGCTGCACGAAGTCGACAACTACCTCACCGGCCAGAGTACCTGGCTCGTGAACTACGCCAAACGCTATCGTGCGGGCTTGCGTGTTGGAACGTCGATTACCGAAGGTACCGCGAATTTCCTCGTCAACCGGCGAATGAACAAGTCGCAACAAATGCGCTGGTCGCGAAGAGGTGCCGATCTGCTCTTGCAGGTTCGCTGCGCGGTCTACAACGGCGCACTCGGCTCCGGGTTCGGCCACGTGTTCGAACCGATCTCCCGCCCATCCTTGTCATTGGCGGAGGCGGCCTGATCCAATGATCCCCCCAATCTCTGGACAGTCCGTGCCAGTCCACGCCCTTCAGCGGGCGAGATCGAGCGGTCACACCGGCCAGCCTTAAGGCCGACCAGTGTGAACCGGCGATCACGCTTCAGGTTGCCTCAGTCTGAGGCGGAGGCGATTGAACCGACCACCAGATCCGACTGGAAATCGCGGCCTTTCGTCTCGGGACTGAGAAGCAACGCGACACAGACATTGATCAGACCCACGGTGGTTCCGACCAGCATCGGAATGGCGAATCCCACCTTGTAATCGATCGCGATATACGTCAGCACTGGTGCCACCAGGCCGCCGAAGATCGCTGCCTGATGGAAGCAAAATGCGCTCGCCGTCGCTCGTATTTCGGTCGGGAAACGTTCGGTCAGGAAGCTTGGCATCTGACTGTACATTGCGCCCGCGAAGAGTCCCTGGAACAGGAAGCCCACCAGGATCCATGTCGGATCAGCGCTCAGGAGGTACGTCGGGGTGATGAAAATGCCCAGGAACGCGGGAATGATCATCGACCACCGCCGGCCGATTCGGTCACCGGCGAACCCCCAGAATGCCATCCCGAGAAACCCGACCAGATTGGCCGCGGCGAGCGGCAGGCCGGTCATCAGCGGCGGCAGGCCCAGATCCCGCTGCAGGTGGGTCGCGAACAGAGCCCAGATGGAGTAGTAGGTGCACATCGACGCCGTCATCCACCAGCAGGCGGTCAAGGTGTTCCAGATGAACTGCCGTTTGAAGATGGCGAACAGCGGGAGGTGCATTTCCCGCCCCTGCTCGCGCTGCTTCCGCCGGTTTTCCAGCCAGACTTCGGGTTCCTTAACGTATTTGCGAACCCACACGACGGTCAGGGCAGGCAACAGACCAATCCAAAGCATGCCACGCCAGCCGATATAGTCGTACAGCAAGCCGTAGATCAGTGCCGACATCAGGAAGCCGAGGCCCCAGGAGCCTTGCAGCACGCCGCTCATGAACCCGCGCGAACGTGTCGGCCAGGATTCCATCGCCAGCGACGCGCCGGCGGGCCACTCCGCACCCATTCCGATCCCGAGTATAGCCCTGAAGAAGAACAGGAACGCGAAATTCGGCGAAAAGCCGGCGATAAAGTTGCAGAGCGAAAACCAGACAATGGAGATCATCAGCGGCAGTTTTCGACCTACCCGATCGGCCAACCAGCCGGACGCGGTGGCGCCAACCAGGCGCAGCCACAGCGTGATGGTAAACACGGCGGTCACCGCCATCAGAGGCACACCAAATTCCTGCGAGATCGGCACCATGATCAGCAGGAAGATGGTGAAATCGAACGCATCAAGCGTCCAACCCATCCAGGCGGCGATCCAGGCGATCCATTGGTCCTTGGTCGGCTCCCTCCACCACGGCACGGAACCGACAGCGCCAGTTGTCGCAGACATCCGAATCCTCCCCGCGTCTTGTGATTATCGTTCTTGGCGATTCCAGGCGCTGCGCCCGCGGGGGCGTGGTCAACTAGAGGAGTACGATTTCGCTACCGTTCCACCCGGGCGTCGCAGGTGCAACGGTAGGCCTGCGGTGTCTGGGTGTCATTATGCGAAATATCAACTTCCAATGACGACTGAAGCATGTCGAGTAGGTCTTAATCTGCTCTATTTTTACGTCCAGAGTATTTTGGCTCTGTCGCAAATTTTCCGGGCAGATATGCGAGATCCAGGGATACGTCTGGGTTTATCCAGCCAACGAATAGAACTGCCGTGCCGGGCCCATTTCGCCTGTCGTCGCCGACTGGTCACCGCGGGCTTGCGGCATGGCTCGGCGAGATGACGCATGAGGCGCCCCTCCGTGCCAATGATGATGAGACATCTACCCCGGGTGTTTAGACCCGACGGCGCGGAAGGAACATCTCGCTCATGCCCATGCTCCAGACACCGATCAATGCCGTCTCGGTATCCGCCGAATTATCGGATCGCCCTCGGCGGCGAACCTTCACCGCGAAGGACAAGCTGCACATCTTGGCTGAGACCGATCGCGCTGCTGTCACGGGTGGGATTGGCGCGATCCTGAGACGCGAGGGGCTCTACTCTTCGATCCTCACCGACTGGCGCCGGCAGAGGGACGCCGGGGCTTTCGACAGTTCAACCGCCGAAAACCCTGAAACGCTCAATATATGGCCGCGCTGAAGTAGAACTGCTCCGAGCCCGCATGTTGCCGTTGACATACTAACCAGCACGGAAATCGCGACAGAGCCAGGTGCACGGGACGGTCCAAAGATTAGGGGGATTATGATCAATGCGATACGACCGGTCGGGTATGTTGCCGGCTGGGAGTTCGCGGATGGAATCAACTGGTTGCGGGTTTTTGAAGGCGGTTGAATTTGGCTGTGGGCCGCCCTGGTCCTGGGCTTTCTGTTGTCGCCAGCGAATCGGGTATGGTCCCGTTTTCTGGAGGGCCCGAATGGCTGAAAATCAACGCTGGCAGGCGATTCCGACG
>JAQGHW010000219.1 GCA_028291505.1 Rhodopila sp.
GTGGCCCTCGAATTCATGGACCGGCCGGCCATCCACGCCTGCGAGGCTTTCGCCCACGCCGGCTACCCGCTCGACGCCGAGGCCATGCTCATCATCGAAGTCGAAGGCAGCCCCGAGGAACAGGACCGCCTGCTCGGTCAACTCTCCGCCATCTGCCAGAAATTCGACCCGATCAGCCTGAAAGTCTCCCAATCGGCCGAGGAATCGCTGGCCATCTGGAAAGGCCGCAAGGGCGCGTTCGGCGCCATCGGCCGCATCAGCCCCGACTACCTGTGCATGGACGGCACCATCCCGACCAGCCAACTGCCCCTGGTCCTGCGCCGCATCCAGGAGATGTCCGACAGCTACGGCCTGAAAGTCGCAAACATCTTCCACGCCGGCGACGGCAATCTGCACCCGTTGATCATGTTTGACGCCAACGACCCTACCAGCTTCCACAAGGCGGAAACTTTCGGCGCCGACATCCTGAAGCTGTGCGTCGAAGTGGGCGGCTGCCTGACCGGGGAGCATGGCGTCGGCGTCGAAAAGCGCGACCTGATGCCGGTGCAGTTCCACGCCCACGAACTGCAGCAGCAGCGCCGCCTGAAATCCGCCTTCGACCCCGATTGGCTGCTGAACCCCAGCAAGGTCTTCCCCCTGCTCGAGCCCGAAACCGCCGAACTGCCCCAGGCCGCATGACCACCGAGGCAACAATCGTAGCAACCGTCGCCGAGGCCGCCCGCACCCGCGAACCGCTGCTGATCCAGGGCAACGGCACCAAGGCCGGCATGCTGCGCCCGGTCCAGGCCGCCCGCACCCTGTCCACCGCCAGCCTGTCCGGCATCAACCTGTACGCGCCAAAGGAGCTGATCATCTCCGCCTGGGCCGGCACGCCGCTACCAGAAATCGAGGCCGCACTGGCCGCCGCCGGTCAGCACCTGATCGCCGAACCGCCCGACCTGTCGGCGCTGCTGGGCGCGACCGACAAGCCGCAAACCCTCGGCGGCATCGTCGCCACCAACCTGTCCGGCCCCCGCCGCGTTGCCTGGGGTGCGATGCGCGACCACGTCATGGGCGTCCGCGCCGTCACCGGCCGAGCCGAAATCATCCGTTCCGGCGGGCGGGTGCTGAAAAACGTCACCGGCCTCGACCTCTGCAAACTTCTTACCGGCAGCCACGGCACCTTGGGCGTGATCACCGAGATCACTCTGAAAGTCCTTCCCGCGCCTGAGGCAACCGGCACCCTGATACTCCTTGGCCTGGATGCCACCGCCGCTGTCGCCGCGTTGTCAGCCGCGTTGGGCTCGCCCTTCGGCGTATCCGGCGCCGCCTGGCTGCCCGCCGAGGCAGCGTCGCGCATCCCCGGCCTCGCCGGTATCAGCGGTTCGGCCACCCTGATCCGCATCGAGGACTTCACCCCGTCCGTCACTTACCGGATTGGCCGCCTGAAGGACCAGTTCGCCCGACCCGAGGCAATAATCCTGAACACCGAAATGTCGCGGTCAATCTGGAAGCACATCCGGGACGCCGACCCACTGGCGACCCACCCGGCGGACGCCGTCTGGCGAGTCTCGGTCCGCCCGTCTGCTGGCCCGTCCGTCCTCGACGCGGTCCGTTCGCACGACGTGAATGGCTTTCTCGATTGGGGCGGCGGACTGGTATGGCTCGCCGGGCCCGCGAACACCGAAACCCACGCCGCGGTCGAAGCGGCGGCGCGGGCAGCCGGCGGGACCTGGACCCTGCTGCGCGCGCCAGACACCCTGCGCGGCGCCGTCCGCGTGGTACCGGATGAGGCAGCGCCGCTGGCACGCATAACCCGGCAGGTGAAGGCGGCGATGGACCCAGCCGGTATTCTCAATCCAGGCCGCCTGTACGCGGGGGTATAAGCATGTTCTTCGTTCCCGCCTGGATCACCAACTTCATGTTCCTGGGCATCTTTTATCTTTCAGGGTTTCAGCATGTGCAGTTGAAACCCCTGAACGCGATCATGAATATCCAGTTCCTGATGATGGTGTTCTGCCTTTTCATGGTGGTGGTCGTCGCCCTGCATAACCGGGAAAATCCCTGGCTGTCGCTGGGCTTTTTCCTGACCGCGGTGGCATGCCTGATGCTGATGATCCACCAGCACCGCTGGGTTCCCCCTTTGAAGCGCTATAATAAATAGCCGGCCGATGCAGACCAATTTCACCGCCGAACAGCTTGGCGATCCGGACACCGCGTCCTCCAACGGCGTGCTCCGCAGCTGCGTCCATTGCGGCATGTGCACCGCGACCTGCCCGACCTTCCTCCTGCTCGGTGACGAACTCGACAGTCCGCGGGGCCGCATCTACCTGATCAAGGACATGCTGGAGACCGGCCGTCCCGCCACCGAGGAGGTCGTGCTCCACATCGACCGCTGCCTGTCCTGCCTGTCGTGCATGACCACATGCCCGTCCGGCGTGAACTACATGCACCTGGTCGACCACGCTCGGACCTACATCGAGCAGACCTACCGCCGCCCGCTGCCCGAACGGCTGCTGCGCTCGCTGCTGGGATTGCTGCTGCCCCGGCCGGGTCTGTTCCGCCTCGCCCTCACCGGCGCCCGCGTTGCCCGTCCGCTCGGCCGGCTGATCCCCGGCCAATCGATGCTGGCGCAACGGATGCGCGCGATGCTGACCCTGGCGCCGACCGAGGTGCCGGCGCCAAGCCCCACCGAGAAGCCACGCACCTATCCCGCCGAGGGCCAGCGGAAGGCCCGCGTCGCCCTGCTGACCGGTTGCGCCCAGCAGGTACTGATGCCGCGCATCAATGAGGCGACCATCCGCCTGCTGACCCGTCTCGGCGTCGAGGTGGTCGTCGCCGAGGGCGCCGGTTGCTGCGGCGGCCTGAACCACCACATCGGCCAGCACGACCGGGCGATGGCCCTGGCCCGAGCGAATATCGAGGCCTGGTCCCGCGAGGCCGACCTGGACGCGATCATCATCAACGCCTCCGGCTGCGGCACCACGGTGAAGGACTACGGCTTCATGTTCCGTTCCGAACCGGAACCCTGGCGGACCAAGGCAGAGAAGATCGCCGGCCTCACCCAGGACGTGACCCAGTTCCTGTCGCGTTTCGGCTACGCCCCGACACGCCAGGCGCCCGGCCTGACCGTTGCCTATCACTCCGCCTGCAGCCTGCAGCACGGCCAGCAGGTGACGACTGAGCCGAAAACCCTGCTGTCCCGCGCCGGTTTCCGCGTCGTCGAACCGAGGGAACCGCACATCTGCTGCGGATCCGCCGGCACCTACAACCTGCTGCAGCCGGAGATTGCCGGCCGGCTGCGCGACCGCAAACTGGGGAACCTGAAAGCCACCAGGCCGGACCTGGTCGCCGCCGGCAATATCGGCTGCATTACCCAGTTGTCGGGCGACTCGCTGCCGGTCGTCCACACCATCGAGCTGCTCGACTGGATGGCAGGAGGCCCGCCGCCACCCGGAATCCCCAGGCCGCCAACCGGGGCTGCGCCCTGACATGGCGATCTTCCAGTCTCAGCTATCTGTGTCATGGCCGGCGTTGTGCCGGCCTCGCACGACTTTGCCAGCTGTGCCATGAGAAAGCGCCCGTCGCCGCGGCGAGCTTTCCTCGCGCTGCCGCTGTTGATCGGCCTCTGCGTCACGGCCCGCGCCCAATCCCCGGCCGAGAAACAGGCGGCCACCGATCACATGCTCGATGCCCTCAAAGCCGCCCCGGATGAGCAGTCCGCCGCCCGGCTGGAGGGCCAGCTGGAACAGACCTGGCTGCGAGCCGGTTCGCCGGCCGTGACCCTGCTGATGAGCCGCGGGCTACGATCCCTGCAGGCGGGTCAGGACAATGAGGCGGTGGGTTCGTTCTCCGACGCCATCGTGTTGCAGCCGAATGTGGCCGAGGCCTGGCATCAGCGCGCTTTGGCTCGTTACCATGCAGGGGACGTCAACGGCGCGATCCACGACCTGGAGGAAACCGTCCGCCTGGAACCACGCGATTTCGCGGCATTTCGCACCCTGACAGACATCGCCGCCGGGCGGGAGGACTGGAAGGGGGCCTACGCCGCCTGGCAGAAGGTGATGGAACTGGATCCGAAGACCCCGAACGGTGAGGAGCGCCTGCGTCTGCTCAAGCGCCGCGCCGTCGGCGAGGACACCTGACCTCAATCAGTTCGCGACATCGATGTCGCTGGTGAAGAACGCCGCCGGCTGCTTGCGGCCAACTCCGTAGCCGCCGGCCGACAACGACAAGACATCCAGATCCAGCCGGTCGACGATCAGGTCGGCATCGCTGCCGCAATTTCCGGAGTCACTGCTGGTGCGGAGGCCGGCCCAGTGCACCCGAAAGCTGCTCATTCCGGTGCCGGGCCGCGTTTCGACGACAAGACTGCCACCGGAACGGCGCAGCACGTTAAGGTCCAGAACGCAGCCGAATTGATCTTGCCGATGCACCAAAAGGCGCGTGCCATCGTCGGCCGGCGCGATCGTGGACGGCAGGAATGCGACAATATCCCCCACATGAGGCGTCGTATGCGCAAGTCTTACGATCACGTTGAGCGCACAGGCTGCCACCACGACACCCGTCGCCGCCACGATCGCCGGTAGCAGCGCACGGTTTGGCCTGTTGTTGATCGTGCGCATGTGGCTCTCCGACACCCTGAATGCAGGGGCGTAGAGCGAATTCCTTTAGGAACTGTTAACGCCGATCATCAGGCTTTGATCTCGGAGCGATTGCGGCAAGCCCACCAAGTTGGGCATGCGCAAGTGCTACGTCTGCTGCAAGCCCTTCACCGCTACCAACGGCACCACCATGGAGTCCAGCCACATCCCATTGCACATGTGGTTGCTGGCCATGCCTCATGCATCTGCTGTGCAGTAGCAAGAAGGGCACCGGAGCATTTGCAGGCTGACTGTGCAGCCTGTAAATGCTCTATCCTTTTGTTTGATCGTATGATTTACACGCTTCGTGCGAACAGCGCGTCCTGCGGACGACGAACGTTCTGATATCGTTTCGTTAGCTTGGCTGACGCCAACGAAACGCTGGCCGCTCAGCGTGGTCATGCTAGATCGGCCCGACTCAGTTTGCGGAGCATCAATCTGATTGAGGCAAGCTTGATGAACGCCACGGCTGTGCGATTGAGGTTCTCAAAATCCTTGGCCAGGCTGCGGCAGCGGTTAAGCCAGGCGAGGGTTCGCATCCACCGATTTTCTTTCCCCCATCATACCCTTTGGGGTCGGATGCAAGCCCCCGTTCTCCGCACTCTTCACGCTCTGGCTGTCGACGCTTTGCGTTTAGCCACCCGGGGATTCGCCTCCCAAACCTCCGGTTTTCTGTTCGATCGTTGCACGCCGGTCACCGCTGATGGTGCTTCTGTCTCCTCTGACGATCGTCTCGCCAGTCGCACCGGGCACGCTGGGGTTCTCGTCCGCGGGGGTGTTTGTTGTTACCGAGAGCCGGCTACCGGTTGTCAAGGCTGGATTGAGACCCGGGTCAGGAACATAAGTTGGCGTTGCGATTGGGGCATTCCCGCCGCCTGAATTGCCAGGATTGGGGTCTTGCGCCCAGGTTGCGGCCGCCGGCGCCACCAACACCGCTAACGCGACAGCAGAACAAAGTTTAATTTTCATTAAGACATCCTCCTATGGGGACAAGTGATAGTCGAGCCGACTATTGGCGACACCAGCACCAGAGCGTTTTCACCCTGACCGTGCAGGTTGAAAATGCTCTAACCCTTTGTTTGATCGCATGATTCACACGCTTTGAGCGTTCCCCTCGCGTTTCGTCAGCTTGGCTGACGCCAACGAAACGCTGGCCCCTCAGCGTGATCATGCTCTAACCGTCAGTGTGACGATCAGTGCGAACAGACCTTCGGTCATCAGGGTCT
>JAQGHW010000237.1 GCA_028291505.1 Rhodopila sp.
GCATCATCATCCCGCCCAGCTTCATCGTCACGTTCTGGCACTTCGCCAGTTCGCTCACGGACTTCTTCCAGTCGGCGAACACCGCATCATGCTTGCCGGCATAGCGGCCGTACCCCAGCGGTCCCCCACAATGGCCAACGATGATGCTGCTGTTTGGAAAAGCCTTTGCCAGGTCGACAATGTCCGGCATCTGCGGATGGAAGCCCCACGCGTCCAGCGACAGTCCCAAAGCGGCCAACCGAACCATGCCGGCACGGAAGTCGGGGCGCAGATACAGCCCGGGCTGGATGTCGGGCGCGCTGTTGCCGATCACCGGATCGGCGTCGTACCCAGCCGAGTGACGCACGCCGCGGAACCGCCCGCCACCGGCGCGGATATGCGCCTCCAGCACCGGCGTTACCCAGTCGCCGCCCGTCAGGTCGGCATAGCCCACGATGCCGGCCGCCACGCGCGTCTTGCCGTAACCGCCGCTGTCGCTCATCGCCGCGATGCCGGCGACGAATTCCGTCTCACCCACCGGACGCATCGGCACCGGCCCGCCGGCGCGATACATTGAGTGGCACTGCAGAAAGACGCTGCCGACAATGTTGTGGCCGGTGGCACAGTCGGCCAGGAATTCGTCGATCAGGTAGCGGAACGCGGGCACCTCCCACGACTCGCCCCGCGCGCCACCGGTGCGCTGCCACAGATGGTGGTGCGTATCGATGATCGGCAGTTCGGGATCGATGACCGGTTCGGGCGGCGCCTTCGCCAGCCACGCGTCGCGCGGCGGAAAGATCCGGCCAAAGGCCGTTTTGGTTTGCGGTGCGCTCATCGGCGTTTCCCCATCGTGTGTGCCCGTTTGGGGATTACCGCACGACCAAAGCCGATGCTCAAGCCGCTTGGGCCTGCATCGGCGGCGCCTCCAGCCGGTTGTGTGGCCCACCAGCCACGGCTTCGCGAAACCACCTGCGCTCCGGGCCCGCAGCCATTCGCAATCGACTTTTTCGCCGCGGTTAAAGAAAGCTTAACGTTTACCGGTCATTCTGCCCCTCTTCCGGAGTGCGGGCATGGCGGGTAATCGCGACAAGAAGGGCAACAAGAGTTCGGTCATCGTCAAGAAGTACGAGATCGTCGAGGGCGGCCACCACGGTGGCGCCTGGAAGGTCGCGTACGCCGATTTCGTGACCGCCATGATGGCCTTCTTCCTGTTGATGTGGCTGCTCAACGCCACGACCGAGGACCAGCGCAAGGGTCTCGCGGACTACTTCAGCCCGGCCAATCTGATGTCGCACGCGTCCTCCGGCACCGGCCAGCCGTTCGGCGGCCATACCGCGTTCGACTCGGGCGCCCTGGTGTCCGATCGTGGCGCCGTCCAGATTACCCAAGGCAAGCGCCCGGTCATCGAACAGACCGACGACGGCGACGATCCCATCTACACTGAGACCCATCATGCCAGGTCCGGCGACGGCGTCGGTCTTGGTCCGGTGACCGATGATCAGGACGCCGACGCATCGACCGACCAATCAAGGGGTCAGAAGGGCACCCGCCAGGCGGCAGGTCCCGGCGGCGGCGCCGACGTGGTCCGCGAAGGCCAGCCGGAAACCCATGCGTTCACCTCGGCCGAAATAGCCGCCGAAAAGGCCCGCGAGGAGAAAGCGGCGTTCGAGCAGGCCGCCCGGCAGATCAAGGAAGCCGTGCGCGCGGATCCGGCGCTGGCCGACCTGGCCAAACAGCTCGCGGTCGACATGACACCGGAGGGTCTGCGCATCCAGATCATCGATGAGATCAAGCTGCCGATGTTTCCATCCGGATCGGCAACGCCGAATGAGCGCGCCAGGCTGCTCATGCAGAAGATCGTGCCGGTGCTGATGAAACTCAGTCAGCCAATCTCGATCGCCGGACATACCGATGCGGCCCCGTTCCCCGGTCCCGACCGGACCAACTGGGAATTGTCGGCCGAACGGGCGAACGCGACACGACGGCTGCTGGTCGACGCCGGATTTCCCGAACCGCGCGTCAAATCGGTGATCGGGGATGCCGACCGCGACCCCCTTCTGCCGGCCGATCCGCTGGCCGCGGCAAATCGCCGGATCGCGATCCTTGTCATGCGGGAGGCACCGCTTGTCCCCCCCCGTGCTCCCGCTGGGGCCGCATCTGGGGCTCCCGTTCGGGGTGCCCCCGGCGCTCCGGCCGGAACGACCCCTGGGGGTCCCGCCGGGGGTTCCGCAGGGAGTCCCGCCGGGGCAGCCCCTGACGCGCTCTTCCGCGCCCGCCTCTAAGCCCGCATCATGCTGACAATCGGCGGCCTGGTAATGTTGTTCGCATGCGTGCTGGGCAGCTACCTCGCGTCCGGCGGCAGCATGGAGCCGCTGATCGAAGCCGTCCCGTTCGAGATGTGGACCATCGGCGGTGCCGCGCTCAGCACAATGCTGATGGCCAACAGCATGCACGACGTCAAACACACGTTTGGCTCGTTCGGCAAGATGCTCAAAGGCGCCGCCTTCAAGAAAGCCGACTACATCGACCTGCTGAGCCTGCTGTATTTCCTGGTGCGCCTCGCCAGCACCAAAGGTGCCATGGCCCTGGAGGCGCATATCGAAAAGCCCAACGAAAGTGCCGCGTTCCAGAAATATCCGAAGGTCCTGGCCAATCACCACGCCAGCACGATCATTTGTGACTACCTCCGCATGGTCGGAATGAACGCCGACGACCCCAACCAGATCGAAGACGTAATGGCCAGGGAACTGAAGAAAACCCTGCACGAGGAACTGCATCCCTCGCATGTCATGCAGACCATGGCCGATGCGCTGCCGGCGCTGGGGATCGTCGCCGCCGTCCTCGGCGTGATCAAGACGATGTCGCATATAGACCAGCCGCCGGCCATTCTGGGCGCGATGATCGGTGGCGCGCTGACCGGAACATTCCTGGGCATTCTGCTGGCCTATGGCATCGCCGGCCCGTTCTCCATCCGGATGAGGGGCATCGTGGAAGAGGAGGCGAAATACCTCGAAGTGATCCGAGCCGTGCTGGTGACCCATCTGTATGGGAACGCGCCGCAGGTCAGTGTGGAATCCGGGCGCAAGATGGTGCCGACCGAACACATGCCGACGTTCCAGGAACTGGAGGAGGCGACCCAGGCCGTCCAGATGTGATCGGAACCGATGTAACCAGATTGTCACGACGCTTGCGTTTGTCCCGCCGCGCCATCACATACGAATCATGCGGCTACTGGATCTGGGCGTCATCGGAATACTGCTGCCGTGCGCGGCTTTCGCGCAGTCCCCGGCGTCGCACGCCAGGCAGCCTTCGCCCCCGCTGCCGTCACCCCCGACGGCGCTTCATCTCAGTTATGAGACCTACGCCGCCGGGCTGCATGTGGCCCAGGTCGACTCCGGGTTCAATTTCGGACCGTGGAATTACCAGATGAGTCTGGCGTACCACACCACCGGCATGGTGGGGTTCTTCTTCCGGGGTCACCAGTTCGATCATGTCGACGGTTCCTGGCGTGGCACGCACGCCCAACCGTCCCACTTCGTCGGCCAGGGTGCATGGCGCGGCCTGGATCGGCTGACGGAAATCGACTATCCGCAAGGCAACCCGGTCATCCGTCAGCTGGTGCCGCCGAACGCCGATGAGCGGGAGCCTGTTCCGGAATCGCTGCAGGATCACACCATCGATACCATGAGCGCCCTGGCGGAATTGATTCACGTGGTGGCCACGACCGGTCGCTGCGAGGCCAATGTGCGCACCTACGACGGCCGGCGCGCAGTCGAGATCGAGGCACATACGGTTGGCGAGGAGATGCTGGAAACCAACAGCCGGTCCAGTTTCGCCGGCAAGACGCTGCGCTGCGACTTTTCGGGCCGGATGCTCTCGGGTTTCAAGTTCGGCGACGACCGGCAGCGTGACAGCAAGCCGATGCACGGTTCCGCCTGGTTGGCACCGGTCGTTGCCGGCGCCTCCCCCTTACCGGTGCGAATGGCGTTCGAAACCCGATGGTTCGGCGACGCCATCATGTATCTGACCGGGGTCGGCCCGGGATCCGACGTCAAGGTCGCCAACGGGAATTAGAACGACCTCACGCCGACCCGAAGCGGCCGTCCAGACACCGCCGATGTCGAACCACGTCGAGAGTTTATGGGTCACCGAACAGGTCGCGGTGCTCGGGCACAGTCGCGCTCCGTGGCCCTCAGTGGCCCTCGTTCGTCTCCCCATTCAAAATGGAGGAAGAACGACCGGTCACGCTGGCCGCGACGACCCGGCACCGCCCGACCAGGTTGCCTCCCTAATCGCCCATCACCCGGGCTGATCGCCGTGACGAAACGCATCGGTGATGCGTCGCACCCGTCCACCAGGGTCAACGACCACCACGTCGAAGCGCACGCCATTGACCCCCCAGTCCGGGTGCTGGCCCAATATGATGTCGCAAGCGCCGATCAGCCTGGATTGTTGCCGCACGGTGAGTGCGATGGCGGCTTCGGCCAGCGTACGGCGGGACTTCACCTCGATGATCGACAGGATGCCGGCCTTTTCCGCCACCGCATCGACCTCCC
Source organism: Rhodopila sp. (assembly GCA_028291505.1). GTDB lineage: Bacteria > Pseudomonadota > Alphaproteobacteria > Acetobacterales > Acetobacteraceae > Rhodopila. The sequence goes on from JAQGHW010000237.1 coordinate 4,536, forward strand.
CGGCCGCCGTCCGAAGCCGCCGAGCGCGGATAATCCAGCCATCGGCGGTCAGCGCGGCGCAGGCAGCATCTTCGGCGGCAACGCCGCTCGCGTAGGCGGCCTGGCCTCTCGCGCGGCGTGCGTCCATGGTCGCAAGATGCGGGGCATTTCCTAAGATTTGGTGAACGGCCCCGCCACGAAAGGTCTGACATCGAACTTCCCACTCCCCATGTTTCGCCAAGACCGAGGAAAGGACCAAGATGCCCGCACCGGAAAACCTGCTGGGCCAGGAGACCTCGCCCTATCTGCTGCAGCACGCCGGCAACCCGGTGCATTGGCGTCCCTGGGGCAAGGCCGCCCTGGATGAGGCAAAAGCAGCCAACAAGCCGATCATGGTCTCGATCGGCTATGCCGCCTGTCACTGGTGCCACGTCATGGCGCACGAATCCTTCGAGGACCCCGAAACCGCCGCCCTGATGAACAGCCTGTTCGTCAACATCAAGATCGACCGCGAGGAACGCCCCGACATCGACCACATCTACATGTCCGCCCTCCACGCGCTGGGCGAGCAAGGCGGCTGGCCATTGACCATGTTCACCACCCAGGACGGCACCCCGTTCTGGGGAGGCACCTATTTCCCCCCCGAACCGCGCTGGGGCCGTCCTTCGTTCCGCCAGGTCCTGCAAGGCGTCGCCAACGCTTTTCACAGCAAAGCGGACGCCGTCACCCAGAACACCGCGGCGCTGAAGCTCCATCTGGAACAACAAGCCGTCGCATCGGTGGGCGCCGCCCCCGGCCCGGCGCAACTGGACGCCATCGCGCAGGCCTACCTGAAGATGACGGATCCCGAACACGGCGGCCTGCGCGGCGCGCCGAAATTCCCCAATCCGCCGATCTATCGCTTCCTCTGGCAGAACGCCTTCCGCACCGGCCAGCCCGAGGAGCAAGACGCGCTCCACCTGATGCTGCAACGCATGTCCCGGGGCGGCATCTACGACCATCTCGGCGGCGGCTACGCCCGCTACTCGACCGACGACATCTGGCTGGTGCCGCACTTCGAGAAGATGCTCTACGACAACGCCCAGTTGCTGGAGCTTCTGGCCCTCGCCCACGCCCACCAGCCCGACCCGCTCTACGCCCAGCGCGCGTCGGAGACCGTCGGCTGGATGATCCGCGACATGACCGCCCAACGCATCGACGGCAAAGCCGCCTTCGCCGCCTCGGAAGACGCCGACAGCGAAGGCGAGGAAGGCCGCTTCTACGTCTGGACCGAACCCGAAATAGACACGTTGCTCGGCCCCGCTTCCACCGCGTTCAAACGCGCCTACGACGTCACGTCGAACGGCAACTGGGAAGGCCACACCATTCTGCGCCGCGTCACGCCAACCGGCACATCGGAGCAGGAGGCCGCCCTTACCCGAGCGCGCAACCAACTGTTCCAGGCGCGCGAGAAACGTGTCCGCCCGGGCTGGGACGACAAGGTGCTCGCCGATTGGAACGGCCTGGCGATCGCCGCGCTGGTCCGATCCGCAACCGTGTTCGACCAGCCCGCCTGGCTGGCCCGTGCCCGCGAGGCGTTCGACTTCATCCTGACCCACATGACCGCTGCTCATGGCGGCGTCGAGCACGCCTGGCGGCTCGGCCGGGTCACCGCCCCCGGACTGATCGAGGATCAGGCGGCAATGGCCCGCGCCGCCCTGGCACTGTACGAGGCCACCAGCGAACCCACTTTCCTCGCGACAGCCGAACGCCTGGCGAATGCGGCACAAGCGGCGTTCGCCGACGGTCATGGTGGCTTCTTCTCCACCGCCGCCGGCGCATCCGACGTCCCGCTGACCCGTCCGCGCACCGCCGCCGACAACGCCACCCCCGCCGGCAACGGCATCATGGCGGAGGTCCTCGCCCGCCTCTTCCACCTCACCGGCGAACCCGACTGGCGCACCCGTGCCGATGCCGTGCTGAGCGCCTTCGCCGGCCAACCCGAACAACTGGCCGGCATGCCCACGCTGCTGGCCGCGGCGGATTTTCTGGCAGAGGCGGCCAGCGTCGTGATCGTCGGCGAACCAGCCGCTGCGGCGCCGTTGTTGCGCACCGCCCTAAGCGCCCCTGACCCCGCCGTGGTCGTGCTGCGGGCGCCCGAGACCGCTGCGTTGCCACCAGGACATCCGGCATTCGGCAAGACAGCGGGACCGCACGAAGCGGTTGCCTATGTCTGCCGACGCAACGTGTGCGGCCTGCCGATCGCCGATCCTTCCGACTTGTCGCAGGCTTTGCGCACGCGCGTTTGATCGCGGCTTGCCATCGAAATGTCGCGAGGCCGTCGTTCAACGTCCCGAACCCGGTATGGCCCCGCCTGTCCGAGCACCTATAGGTGAGCTGAATACGCCGGCCTATGACGTCAGGCGGCCTGCACGACCCACGCCCGGAGACAGACAATGGACGCAACCGCGAGACGCGGCGCCGGCGGGGAAACCTCGCCCGCTGACCGGCCGATCACCGCTGCCGGCGCGCTGGCGGCATTAGGCATCGTCTACGGCGACCTAGGCACCAGTCCACTCTACACCTACCAGGCCATCGTCGGCACCGTCGGTGGCCATCCCTCCGCCGAAGATGCACTCGGCCTGCTGTCCCTCGTGGTCTGGTCGCTCATCATCACGGTCTCGATCAAATACTGCGTCTTCGTGATGCGTGCCGACAATCACGGCGAGGGCGGCATCCTCGCCCTCATGGCCCTGGTCACCGGCAAGGCCGGACGCCTCGCCGGGGCGCTGACCGTCGCCGGCCTGTTCGGGGCCGCGCTGATCTACGGCGACGGGATCATCACCCCGGCGATCTCCGTGCTGAGTGCATTGGAAGGCATCAACGTCGTCACCGACGTGTTCAAGCCCTACGTCGTGCCAACCGCGCTGGTCGTCCTGATTGCGCTGTTCGGCGCCCAGATGAAGGGAACCGCCAGCATCGGCCGCGTCTTCGGCCCGATCATGCTGCTCTGGTTCATCGTCATCGCCGTCCTCGGCCTGTCCGGCGTGGTGCGGCGGCCTGAGGTGATCCTCGCGATCAACCCAATTCATGCAGTCCGCTTCGTCTTCACCCACGGCTGGCAAACCTTCATCGTCCTGGGCGGCGTGTTCCTGGCGCTGACCGGAGGCGAGGCCCTGTATGCCGACATGGGACATTTCGGCCGCAAGCCGATCCGGCTATCCTGGTACTGCATCGTTCTGCCGGCGCTACTGCTTTGCTACGCCGGCCAGACCGCGTTGCTGATCGAGACCCCCGGCCTCCAGGGCAATCCATTCTTCAAACTGTCCCCAACCTGGGCGGTCGTCCCGCTGGTGATGCTGGCGACCTTCGCCACAATCATCGCCAGCCAGGCCATCATCACCGGCGCGTTCTCTCTGACCCGCCAGGCGATGCAACTCGGCTGGTTCCCCGGATTGAGCATCCGTCAGACCTCCGGCAAGGAATACGGTCAGATCTACGTGCCGATGGTCAACTGGACGATGATGATCGGCACGCTGTTCCTGACCTTCGGCTTCGGCAGCTCCGACAGCCTGGCGGGCGCGTACGGCACCGCCGTCTCCACCACGATGCTGCTGACCACCGCGCTGCTGTTCAACGCGATGCGCGATGTGTGGCGCTGGCCCGTCGCGACCGCGCTGGCGGTAAGCGGCGTGTTCCTGCTGGTCGACCTGGCCTTCTTCGGCGCCAACCTGCTGAAGATCAGGCAGGGCGGCTATATCCCGCTTCTGCTCGGGGCGCTGATCTTCGTGCTGATGACCATCTGGCATCAGGGCATCGAGGCCGTCCGTCGCTCCGCCGCACAGAAGCCGGAATCCATCGATCAGTTCCTCGCGAAATTGAAAAGCGGGGTCCCCCGTGTGCCAGGGACCGGGGTCTTTTTTAGCCGAAGCGACACAGCAGTCCCGGCCGTCCTCGTCCGCCACGTCGCCCAGATCAAGGCGCTACAGGAAACCGTCGTCAGCCTGACCGTCCGTTTCGAGGACTACCCCCGTGTCCCGCTGTCCGAACGCGCCGAGGTCGAGCAACTGGCCGAAGACTTCTGGCACGTCACCGTGCGTTTCGGCTTCCTTGAGGTGCCGAGTGTCGCCGCCGCCCTCGCCTGTGCCAAGGAGAAGGGCTGCTCCATCAACCTGGATGACGCGGTCTACTTCGCCTCACACGATGAGGTCGTGCGCAGCGCCAACCCGCCGCGGCTGGCCCCATGGCGGCGCATGCTGTTCGCAGCGATGTACCGCAACGCTGTCCGCGGGCCGGACCGCTTCGACCTGCCGCCCGAGCAGTTCCTGGAGGTCGGGCGACAGATCGCGCTGTAGCGAAGCAGCCCCCCTCCAGAAGTTGACGTTGAAGAAGATCGCACATACTGTGAAACCATGAAGAATATCACAGTTTCACTCGACGACGAGACCTACCGCAACGCGCGTATGAAGGCCGCCGCATTGGATACCTCGGTCTCCGCATTGGTTAAGCGCTATCTTATTGATTTGGGCTCCACCGAGACCGAATTTCAGCGACTGAAGCGACTGGAGCAGGAACTGCGCGCGCGCGTTCCCGCCGACTTCCGCGCCGCGGACAACCTTACACGTGATCAGGCCCACCAGCGCGACGCCTGAACGTGCCGCATTTTCTCGACACCGACATCCTTCTGTACGCGATCAGCCCGCACCCGGAGGAGGCTGCCAAGCGCACGGCTGCGGATGCCCTGCTGAACCAGGATGATGGTGCGCTCTCCGTCCAGGTGCTGCAGGAGTTTTACGTGCAGGCCACCCGGCCCACCCGTGCCGGACGATTGCCGCATGATCTAGCGGTCGGTCTGATCCGCGCATGGACCCGGTTCAGAGTGCAGGAAACGACCGTGCCAATCCTTGAGGCTGCCCTCGAGATCAAGGTCACGCATGGATTTTCGTACTGGGACAGCGCCATCATCGCGGCTGCTCGCGCGCTCGGATGCCACCGGCTCTATTCGGAGGATATGAGCCACGGCCGTGAAATCGATGGCGTCACGATCATCAATCCATTCCGCTAGAGCATGATCGCGTTGGGCGGAACGTCCGTACAGTCAGCCTGAAAATGCTCGAACCCGTTCATCCTGGCCTCGGCCGCCATATCGATTTGCTTGCAAAGGAAAGCAAGAATCGACACAGAAGCGGATCAAGCACACAGATTGCACAGAACATGGCAGAACCGCCCGGGCGTCTACATTAGATGCTTCGCCCGGCGGATTCCCCGTCAGTGTAATCTGTGCGCTTAATCCGCTAAATCTGTGTTGATTCTGGCTTTCTTTCTTTTCCGCAATGACCAACCAGAATTGACCCCGCCATTCACCCCCCGCGTTGATACCGCCTCATCCGCAGAACCAGCATGTCCCGAAAGACCGGACGCATCCGCTCGGTCCAAGCAGTATTCGCGGCCTTGCTCCAGGCATCAGACCGCGACACCCCGCCATCCCGCAGATGATACAGCGCCAGAAACCGCCGCTCCGACCCCGTATCCGTCGCGCGAAAACGCCGAGCGGACAGGACACCGGGGACGGCGGCAAGCTGCGGCAGGTGTTCAGTGTCGTACCATTCGGTGAACTCGGCCTCCGCCGCCGGATCGATATTCATCGATGCCACCAGCAACGCCCCGGCACCTCCAGCTCCGGTCAGTTCGCCCGGCACAAGCTGCTCACCCTCATACCGCATGATCCGCCGGCACATCCCGGTGACACGTTTGGTCCAGACCGACTGGTTGCCCCCGCCGACAGCCCGATACGCCGGACTGCCCAGAACACCCGCACTGTCGAGGTCGTACGTCGCGACATGGACTTTCGGGTTCTCATCGTCGAT
>JAQGHW010000238.1 GCA_028291505.1 Rhodopila sp.
GAACGCGGCAGGTTGAAGCAATTCTGGGGCGCATCGCGCACGGACTTGCCACCTGATGATTGCGTGGCGGCTTTGCCGCCGCCCGCACGCGGATCTTACCGGCGAAGGCGCGCGGCTCTTCGGCGGACGGTGGAACAAGCCCGGACGTCCGGTTGTGTATCTGGCGGAACATCCGGCGCTGGCGGCGTTGGAGGTGCGTGTTCACCTCGATCTGCCGTTCGAGCTTCTGCCGGCGGATTTCGTCCTCATGCGGGTCGGCGTGCCGGATGATCCGGACACTGCGTTCGCGGTGGAGCAGGACACCGTCGCGACCGGCGATGCATGGCTCGCGGAGGCGCGGTCGGCGGCTTTACGGGTCCCGTCCGTGCTGATCCCACATGCCTGGAATGTCTTGTTGAATCCCCGCCATCCCGAGGCCGCCCAGGCGCTGATCCAGGACACCGAACCTTTTGGCTTCGATCCACGCCTGTGGCGGCCATTGGCTGGAGAAGGCTAGCCACGTTCCGCGCGGGCGTTGCTCATGGAGGCGTGACAGTCGGGTCATTCTGGTCTAGCGTTGAACGGTGATCCTCGTTCGCTCCTTTTCTGGCCGATTTTACCGCCCTTACCATGAGTGGCGGAGGCGGGGAGCGCGCGTGATCTAGACAAGCGTAGCGAGATTATCCCGAACAGCCGCCAGTCTGCCTGGCGGTTTTTTTGTGCCGCCGGCATGACGCAACGTCAGGAGCCGTACCGTGCAAAACACCACCGACGATCTGCGTATCCGCGAAATCGCCGAACTGATCCCACCCGCCGCGGTTATCGAGGAATTCCCTCGGACCGAGGCCGTGACCGCAACCGTAACCAACACCCGCCAGGCAATCCATCGCATTCTCCAGGGGACGGATGAGCGGCTGATCGTGGTCATCGGGCCGTGCTCGATCCATGATCCGGTTGCTGCCCGGGACTATGCCGTTCGGCTTCAGGCTCAGCGCGCACGCTTCGCCGAGGAGCTGGAAATCGTCATGCGGGTCTATTTCGAAAAGCCGCGTACCACGGTTGGCTGGAAGGGGCTGATCAACGATCCGATGCTGGATGGCAGCTTCAGGATCAATGAGGGCCTGCGCATCGCCCGCAGCCTGCTGCTGGATATCAACGCCATCGGCGTGCCCGCCGGAAGTGAATTCCTGGATACGATTACGCCGCAATATATCGCGGACCTGGTGAGCTGGGGCGCGATAGGCGCACGGACCACGGAAAGCCAGGTGCATCGGGAGCTTGCCTCCGGCCTGTCCTGTCCGATCGGTTTCAAGAATGGCACCGACGGCGGCGTGCGGATCGCGCTCGATGCGGTCGCGGCGGCTTCGCAGCCGCATCATTTTCTAGCCGTTACGAAGGACGGCCGAGCGGCTATCGCGTCGACGATCGGGAACGAGGATTGTCATATCGTGCTGCGTGGTGGCCGCAAGCCGAACTATGACGCCGAAAGTGTGGAGATGGCATCGGCGGAGGCTGTGCGCGGCGGTTTGCAGCCCCGCATCATGATAGACGCCAGCCATGCCAACAGCGGCAAGAATCCGGAGAACCAGCCCAAGGTCATCAATGCCGTTTCCGACCAGATCGCGGCTGGCGACCATCGTATTGTCGGAGCAATGATCGAAAGCAATCTCGTTGCTGGCCGGCAGGATTTGATACAGGGTCGGAGTCTCGTATATGGCCGGAGCGTCACCGACGGCTGTATCGATTGGGAAACGTCCATGACAGTGCTGGAGACGCTCGCCGAAGCGGTCCGGACGCGCCGGCGAGCGTAACGTCGCCTACTGCGGTGGCGTATTCGCTTTCAGGAATGCCACCACACGGCTGCGCTGCTGCTCCAGGTAATCTGGCCCGCGCCAGTTTATCAGGACCTCCACGCCTGGCAGCAAAGCGGCCAGTTCGGTACTGGTCGCGGCCGGGTGCGGGATATCCGTGCCGGGCAGCAGGAATGTCGGCACTGGGCAATTGCGGACGAATTCGCGATCGACGCAGAACACGAACGGGTGGTCCCACATGTTGTGGCCGAAGGCGGCGATGGCTTTCTCGTTCAATTCGGGACGGTCGGCGAGTTGCTCCTTGGTCCAGGCGACATGGCTTTCCGGGAAGTATTCCGGATGTTCCGGGTGCAGGCCGATCGGGTTCTGCAGCACGGCCGACAGCACGCGCTTCGGCGCTGCTTCGACCGCCTTCAGGCAGAAGCTTCCGCCGATGCAGCCGCCCAGCACGTGGAATTTGTCAAAGCCGAGGTGATCCATCAGCGCCAGGTGGTCGGCGGCGTAGGTGTGCCAGCCATGGTCCGCCTCGATGGCGGTGCGGGACGCGCCGGCGTTGCGCTGGTCCATCGACACGGCGGTAAAGCCAGCCTCCGGCAGCGCCGTCGTCCAATCCACCCATGACCGTGGCGGACCACCTGCCGGTGCCGGCCACATGTCCATGCGGGACCGCAGGCCGCCGGGTGCGAACAGCAGTACCGGGAAACCGTTTCCAAATGTCTGATAGTGGATCTCGCCGTCGGGGCGGTTCAATACGGGCATTGGGTCCTCCTGCGCTTTGGACCATAGGCTGCCTCCGACGGCGGGCCAGCGCAAGATCAACCCAGCAGCCGTCGTGCCTCCGCGGCGTCGGCGGCGATCTGCGCCTTCAGTGCGTCCAGGCCCGGAAATTTTATTTCGGATCGGATATAGGCGTGCAGGGCCACGGTGATGTCAGTCCCGTAGATGTCGCCGCTGAAGTCGAAGAGGTTGACCTCCAGCCGGCTTTCGGTGCCGGCGTTGACCGTGGGACGGCGGCCGATGTTCGAGACGCCTTTATGCGTGGAGCCATCGGCCAGGCGGGTGGTGACGGCATAGACGCCCCGCGCCGGCTCCAGGTGGCGGCCGAGCGGCACGTTCGCTGTGGGAAAGCCGATCGTGCGGCCGCGTTTGTCGCCATGGCTGACGATGCCGCGGATCGCCCACGGGCGGCCCAGTTCCGCCGTCGCCCGTTCGGGATAACCGTCCTGCAGCGCCCGGCGGATGCGGGTTGAAGACAGCGGTCCCTGCGCGTCGGTCACCGGCGGAACCAGCGTCAGGCCCATGCCCATAGCCTCCGCCCGGCCGGCCAGGAAGCTGGTGTTGCCGCCTCGACGGTGGCCGAAGGCGAAGTCCTGACCGGAGACGAGGTGGCGGGCGCCGAAGCCCTCATGCAGCACTTTGGCGACAAAGTCGTCGGCGGTCATAAGGCTGAATTCGTGGTTGAACGGCAGTTCGTACAGCAGATTGACACCAAGCACGGCCAGGGCATCCGCGCGTTCGGCGGACAGCGTCAGGCGGAACGGTGGGTCATCGGGACGGAAGACCTCGCGCGGATGCGGCTCAAACGTCAGCACCGCCAGCGGGGCATCAGGCCGAGCGGCATGGGCGGCCCGGATGACGCTGGCGTGGCCGCGATGGACACCGTCGAAATTGCCGAGCGCGACGGTGGCGCCGCGGGCGTCGGGCGGCACGTGCTGCCAGTCGGTGAAAATCCGCATCAGAGGCGCGAGCGCACCAGAACACAGGCTTCGCCGTTGATCACTACGTTCTCCTTCGTCGGGCGTCAGGCGCGTAGGGTGGCGCTTTTCCGTGGCGGGTTCAAATCGGCAGATTGGGAGGTCGGAGCACTCAGGTCTTCAATCGGTTCGGACGATCGTCGATCACGCTGTGGTCTCTGGAGCCGGACTTGCATATGGTACCGTTTGCGTTACCATACTTGCAATGCCGACGCTCAAAGAGTATGTTGACGACCAAGATCGCAGTCCGTTCGCCCGTTGGCTAAACAACTTGGCGACGCCGGCGGCGTTGAAGGTCCGGACGGCCTTGGCGCGACTGGAGGCGGGCAACATTTCCGCACTCAAAAGCGTCGGCGGTGGCGTCCACGAAGTGCGGATCGACTTCGGGCCGGGCTATCGGGTCTATCTCGGCCTCGACGGTACCCAGCTGATGATCCTGCTCGGAGGTAGCGCCAAGGCACGGCAGAGCGCGGCAATCGCCGATGCGCAAGAACGATGGAACGACTACCGGCGCAGGAAGCGTCGGGGCGAATAGGAGAGCGGTCAATGCCACTGACACGGGATTTTCGGGAAACGGTGAAGGCGCGGGCCGCACGCGATCCGGCCTTTCGTGCGGGGCTCTATCAGGAGGCTATGCAAGTGTTGCTGGATGGCGACTTCGCCACGGCGAAGATTTTGCTTCGCGACTTCATCAACGCCACTGTGGGCTTTGCCCAGCTGGGTCGCCGGATAGAGGTACCGGAGAAGTCGCTGATGCGGATGTTTGGCCCGAACGGCAACCCACGCGCGGAGAATCTCGTTGCGGTGGTGGCGGCCCTTAAAGAGGAGTGTGGTCTGTCGCTGGTGGTGCATTCGGCACCGCCCAGCCGGCGGACGGTTCGGGCAGCGGAACCTACTGCTGCGTGACGGCGGGTTCGTGTTTCCGAGAACGATCGTTTTCGGGACGGCTGCCCATCCCCCAACGCGGGCGCAGGGAAATCGTCGGGCCAGGGCGTCACCGGCGGATGGACTCCAAGCCAACCCGCGCGCACGGTCTTGAACTGAAAGACGAGAGGGCACGATGCCGGCGACTGAAACTGGAACCTCGGAAG
>JAQGHW010000246.1 GCA_028291505.1 Rhodopila sp.
TAACCACTGCCGGTGACCTGGCGGGTCACGCCGTCGGCGGTCAGCGTCCCCGTTACAGCGCCCTCCGGCACGGCCACGAGCCATGCGAAGAACCTGTCGCCCGCCTTGATGTAGCCCGTTGCAGGGCGGTAGGAGGCGACCCTCCGGTGCAGAGCCAGATCGCAGCCCACACCACCGGTTTCGGCGGCGTCCACATGTATGGCGTAGGTTTGGAGATCTCCTTCGAAGCTATGAGGGCCGATCTGAACGTTTGCATGGTCGCTCGAAAACGCTCCCGGGTCATCGAAGGTCCGCATGATGCGCCGGGTCGGCTTTCCCGGCGGGGTCAGTTCGATATTTACGGCCCGCTTGTGCGATCCGTAGAGCCAATTGTCACCGAACCAGACCACCAACACGGTCCCGTCGTCGAGCAACCCATCAAAATACCACCACTCGAAATAATCCGAGGACCTCGGCGTGCGCCGCCCATCCTCTCGGACCTCGATCTCATTTCCGATACCGAGGGCTCTGAAGTCCTCCGGAGCTGCCGCCACGTGAAGCTTTGCGTCGCCGGAAATCGGCGCCGCACACGAGTTGCACGCCAAGGCGAGCGCGCCTAGCGCGACACAAACCAACTTGGTCCTGCTCGAATTCGCCATGGTCAACTCCGTGCATAATGCACGGGACATCTAGGTTGGCCATGGTGACCTGTCAACGACTTTCGTGCATAGTGCACGGATGAGCCATTGGTGCGACGAACTTCACGCCGTATTCTTGCAGTTGAACGGCTTCATGAATCGGCCCGATCTCGACGCGGCCTTCCTTGCGGTCGCGGACGTCAAGCTGGACCGCGCGCTGTATCCGTTGCTTTTACGGATCGGTTATGCCGAACCGATCGGCGTCGTGGACCTCGCGGGTCTCGTTGGGCGCAATCATTCGACCGTCAGTCGACAGGTCGCCAAGCTGGAGGCGCTGGGCCTTGTCGAGCGGCATGTGGCGGTGGACGACCAACGCATTCGGTTGCTGAAACCGTCGGCGTCGGGGCGGGACATGCTGGCGACATTTTCAAATGTGCGACGTCGATTTCTGGATGAGCGGCTTGGGGACTGGACCATTGAGGACCGCAAGCTGTTGCTCGATCTCCTGCAGCGACTATCCGCGAAAATAGGAGAGGTCAGCATGATCTGGACGGCGGCCGCGGCTCGAAAACGCACCTTTCCGGATCGGAAAGGTTAGAGCATTTTCAGCTCTCCGTCAGCATGTCGCGAAATCGCTGCACCGCGGGGGACAGTCTGGCTTTGCCTGTGGATGCCGCCCGTGGGGCCCGCGTGGGGTCCGCATTATTTTCAGCCGCGTGAGAGCGGTCAACTGTTTGACTTTGAGTCACTGGTTTCATTGGTGAGCGCAGTAGGATTCGAACCTACGACCCGCTGATTAAGAGTCAGCTGCTCTACCAACTGAGCTATGCGCCCGCACCAATGAGGGGCGCTTTCTACCAACCTTCACCCGCAATGCAAGCCCCTGCCCCACCTGCCCAGGGTAATCGCTTGAAGAACCCAGTTGACATGAGGGCTTGATGGGTCAGCGCAGGAGGGGGATTCGCAATTGGAACAAATCATGATTCGATGACGGCAATTCCGATTCGCAGGCCGCCATGGATCACCCGCCCGACGCCACGTCCCGCGAGGCCAGGATTGAATTTTTCGAGCGATTCCCCTGCGGCCCTGCCAGAATCGGGACGTCAGATCCGAGGCCGATCGCTCCTCGCCGGACGTTCGGCAAGGCCCCACGCGCGTCCTTTTGCGACATCCACGTTGCCGAACGTCCGGTTCGGCGAGTAGCCTGCATGCCGCGGCGAGGCAGCCTGCGGCAGGAGGCGTGAGATGAGCGACACCCGATATCTGGCCAAGCAGCGGAAGATCAAGAAATCAGCGAAAGCGAGCAAGAACATTGCCAAGGGGAAGACCCAGTTTACCCATCCGCGACAGACGCTGCTACAGTACGTGACCGAGGAATTCTTCGACAATCATATCGTCCTGACCAGGAACTCGACGTTCGTGATCGGAACGCGCGACAAGGATACGTCGACCGGCATCATCTGCGACGATTCGGCAATACCGCGCCTGATCAGCATGGTCGCAGCCGACCGCAACGACAACGTCCCGGCGGGCCGCAACAAAACGTCACGAAAGCATTTCCAATTCCTGGAATGGAAAAACGGCAGTGAAACGGCGAGGTTCGAAGGCACCCTGGAATATTCGCTGGCCGTCTACAACACGCTCAATGACCCAGCCATGAAACTCTACATCAATCATCTCGAAAGGGCGTGGCCGATCACCAGCCGGACAGACTTCGCCGTCGACGACTCCGATTCGGAGATCGAGGAACCAAACTCCGAAAGCGATCACTAAGCCAGACATTCGAGCGCCTGCGGCAGCAGCCGACGCTGATCCGCACCACCCGCTTCGCGAGTCGCCGTCCAGTGGAATCGCTTGAAGGGCATCAGCCCGCGACGGAATCCAACACCGCTTCAAACGATTGCCCTGCCCGACCTGCCTGCGCTGCACACCGGGGCAATGCAACGTCCGGCCCGGCCTGTCGCGTCACGTGCCAGCCAAAATCGCGTCCGCCATCTTCTCGGCTGTCATCAGCACGGGAAAATTGGTGTTCGCGCAGGGCACCAGCGGGAAGACGGACGCATCGACCACCCGCAGGCCGTCTACGCCACGCACGCGACCCGCAGGGTCGGTCACCGCCATCGGGTCATCGTCTGACCCCATCCGGCAGGTACACGACGCGTGCCACACCCCGACGGCCGCCTTGCGCACAAATGCCTCCAGCTTGTCGTCGTCGGTCAGCACGTCCTGCAGCGTGATCCCCTCCATGACCAACGTCTGCATCAGATACCGCCGCAGCGCCGCCGGACCGTCCAGTGCCTTGGCAAGCACGTCGGTGATCAGCTTGTTCTTGCGGCTGAGCAGGCCGACCTGGCGCACCTTGTCGCTGTAGCTGGCGGGGAACGGGTCCTCGGTCACGCTCTGCATGACCGGGGTCAGGTGCATCGCACCGAAGCGGCGGACGCCGTCCATCATCCGCTCCAGGTCACGTTGGTCCGATAGAAGGTTGAAATCGACCTGAGGTTCATCAGACCAATTGGCGGACCGCAGCCGGACCTGCCCGGTCTCGGAGTAGGTCTTGTACACCGTGACGATGAACGACCCGATCTGCTCGCCGACCTTGTGCCAGGACGTCTTGTTGGTCACGACGGTGAACATGTCCCCCGCCGGAATGCCGGGCAGGTTCGAGGAGTACCGCAGCGCGGTGTAGATATGCCGCCGCGTGTAGTCGTGGATGATCCGAGCATGCGGCTTGATGAAGGCCGCGACAGCGACCGCCGGGTGGTCCTGCAACCGCTGGCCGACGCCCGGCAGGGCGGAACGGACGTCGATCCCATGCTCCCGCAGATGCGCACCCGGCCCGATCCCGGCCCGCATCAGGTGGGCGGGGGAGTGAATGGCGCCGCAGGACAGAATGATCTCGCGGCCACGAAATTCCTCGGGCTTGCCGGCGACCAGCGCCTTTACGCCGATGCAGCGCTGGCCTTCGAAGATCAATCCGGAGGCCTGGGCGTCGGTGAGAATGGTCAGGTTCTCACGCAGGCGGGTGCCGGGATCGAGGTAACCGATCGCCGCGGACACCCGGCGCTCGTAGGCGTTCGAGATCGTGATCGGAAAGTATCCATCCTCCCACGCGGCGTTCTGATCCTGAATGAACTTGTAGCCCGCTTGTTCGAAGGCCTTTCCCACCGCCTTGGCGTGTTCCGGCCAGAGATCCGGAAAGATGCGCCGCACCGGAATGCGCCCTTCGTTGCCGTGCCATGGGCCATCGAAGTCCATGTCCCGCTCGACCTTCTTGAAGTAGGGCAGCACGCTGTTCCAGTCCCAGCCCCTAGCGCCCTGTGACGCCCATTCATCGTAGTCGGTCGGCGCACCGCGGTTCGCGAGCTGCCCGTTGATCGACGACCCGCCACCCAGGATGCGCGCCTGCTCATACGCCCGCAGCGGCGGTGCCTTTTCATCCGGGTTGTTGTGAGAGATCACCTCGGTGGTGACCTTCAGCTTGTTCCAGGTGTAATTTGGATTGAGGTAGGCGGTGCCGGGATAGGAATCCAACACCGCGGCGGGCACCTTGCCGTGCGGGGTATCCTGGCCCGCTTCCAGCAGCAGCACCTTGTTTTGCGTGCGTGCCGACAAGCGGTTGGCCAGGACGGATCCCGCCGATCCACCCCCCACGATGATGATGTCGAAAATCATGGACGGCACGGCGTTCCTCCAGGCTTCTTTTGCTGCCGAAGGATCGTCTTGATGAGGGAGCGCTGACAAGCCCCGGGCGTGTTTTCGATGCGCGCTCGGTTCAGTGCGCCTCCAGGGCAGCGGACATCATGATGGCCAGGTCGTTGCCTTTGAATGGCTTGGCGCAGACCCTCCAATCGCTGTGACCCGGCGGAATCGCTTCGTCGCCGTAACCCGACAGAAACAAGAACGGGATGTGCCGTTCCGCCAGCACCTCGGCGACCGGATAGACCTTCTCGCCCCCGAGATTGACGTCAAGGACGGCCAGATCGAACGTCTCGGTGCGGGCCGCGTCCAGCGCCTTCGCCACACTGCCGCATGGACCCAGGATGCTGCACCCAAGCTCGGCCAGGAAATCCTCGATCAGAAGCGCTACCAGCAACTCGTCTTCGACGATCAGGACCCTCTTGCCGATCAGGACTGGCGGCGTGATGACCATCTTGATGGTCCTTATGTAATTTTCCCGGGAAGCGGGGCACGTAGTGTGGCGACGACGCCTTCCGGTGCGAAATCGACTGCGACCTCGCCGCCGACATCATGGGCGAAGCCTCGCTCGATCAGGGTCATACCGAAGCCGCGACGATCAGGGGGAGTGACGGGCGGGCCGTTTCGCTCAATCCATTTCAACATCAGCCGTTCCTGGTTCGCTGTGGTCTCAACGCTCCAGCAGACGTCAACGTTCCCTTCGGGGACCGACAAGGCGCCATATTTCACCGCATTGGCGGTCAATTCGTGCGCCGCCATCCCCAGCGCCAATGCGGCGCGCGGCTCCAGCAGCATCAGCGGCCCAGTCAGGGTGACATTGGTCCGCTCCCCCGACATGAACGGCTTCAGTTCCTGCGTGAGGATTTCCCGCAGCGGGATCGGCGACCAGCCTTCACGGCTGAGCAACGCATAGGCCCCGGTCAGCGCATGAATGCGTCCAAGGAACACCGCATGGAAACCCTGCAGCGTGGTCGCCCGCCGCAACGTATTGGTCGCCAGGGAGATCACCACCGTCAGCATGTTCTTGACCCGGTGGTTCAGCTCATCGACCAGCAGCCGCTGATGCTGCTCCGCTCGGACGATACTGGTGACATCGACAAAAGTGATCAGCGAGCCGTCGATGGTACTGTCGGGACTGCGATACGGCAGGATGCGCATGAGGTAGTGGGTGGTGCCATCCTGCCTTTCGACCCGCTTCTCCATCGGCTGCAAGGTCCTCAGGACGGTCTGAACGTCCTCGCAGAGGGTCGTGTAGGTCAGGCGGCTGACGATATCGGTCAGCGGTCGGCCGATATCGCTGGGAATCAGGTTGTATATGTTGGCGATTTCCGGTGTGAAGCTGCGGATGACCAGAAACGGGTCGAGGAAGACCGTCGCCACCTTCGTGCTGTCGAACAGGTTCTTCAGGTCGCCGTTGCTGCGGTCCAGCTGCTCGACCTTGGCGGTCAACTGCACATTGACGGTGTTCAGTTCCTCATTGATCGACTGGATTTCCTCACGGGAGGTTTCCAATTCCTCGTTCGTCGATTGCAGCTCCTCGTTGACCGATTGCAGCTCTTCGTTGGCGCTGCGGAGTTCCTCCACGGCCGTGGCATGTTCCTCGGCGATGGATTGCAGTTGCTCTCGCAGGTCACGGTTTTCGCGCTCCAGATCGGTGATCACCGCGTCCGACTGTGGGATCGCCGCTGCGGCCGCCCGGTCGCCGGACGATTGCGGCGGGTCCATTTCCACGAAAACGATCAGATAGAGCGGGTCGGTGTCCGGGCCTGGCAGCGGCTCGACGATCAGCCGCACCGGCGCGGACGAGGCACCGTCGGCGGTGACGACCGAGCGCTGCTGCTCGACCGGGCGGCCACTTTCGACGCAACGGCGCAGTGCTGCGCGCAGTTCCAGGTTCCAGCCCTTGCGCGCCATTTCGAACAGGTTGCTGGTTGGCGAGCCAAGCGCGGGCTCCAGGAATCGTCCTGTATGGCTGGAAAAATGCGCGACATCACCGTTCGCGTTGACCACGACGAAGGGCGAGGCAAAGCGTTCAAGCACCCGCCGGTTCGCAGACGTCACCGCTTT
Organism: Rhodopila sp.; assembly: GCA_028291505.1. Taxonomy (GTDB): domain Bacteria; phylum Pseudomonadota; class Alphaproteobacteria; order Acetobacterales; family Acetobacteraceae; genus Rhodopila. The sequence continues at coordinate 6,384 of JAQGHW010000246.1, forward strand.
CGGCCAATGGGCTTTCAGATCGGTTCGACCAGGCACGCCTGGTCCCACTGCTGACCGCGAATCGCCAGTAGTGACCTGATAGATGCTGGGCACCTCACTGGGCGCATCCTGGCGGACAAAAATCCGGTGTGATCGATCCAGCCGCAGGAACAGCCGGTCGTGCCGGGCGATCGACTCTGAAGACCCGAGGACGAGGCTGCCCGCCGGCACCAACGCGTAGTGGAAGATCGGAATGACCCGGTCCTGCAGATCGTTATCCATGTAGATGAGCAGATTGCGGCAGGATATCAGGTCGATGCGGGAGAACGGCGGATCGCGGATCAGGCTGTGGGAGGAGAAGGTGCAGAGTTCCCGGACATTTTGGCGGACCATATAGCCGCTGACGCCCTGGGTGAAAAACCGCGACCGCCTTTCGTCCGTCATGCCGTCCAGCAACGTCTCCGGGTAACGACCGGCACGGGCGGTGGCGATCGCAACTTCATCGATGTCGCTGGCGAAGACCTGCACCTTCGGGACGGTGGACAACGTGTCCATGTGCTCACGCAGGAGAATGGCAAGGGAGTAGGCTTCCTCACCGGTGGCGCAGCCGGGCACCCAGATCCGCAGATCACTGGTCGCATCCTTGCCTTGGAACAGGCGTGGGATGACGTCCTTCTCCAGCACCGCGAACGTCGCGGAGTCACGGAAGAAACTGGTCACGCTGATCAGGAGGTCTCGAAACAGCAGCACGACCTGCTGACGGTCGGTTTCGAGGCGGGCGATATAGTCGTTGTAGCTGGTGACCCGCAGCACCTGCATGCGCCGCTGCACGCGCCGTGTGAAGGTCTGAAGTTTGTACTGGCTGAAGTCATGTCCGAGGCGTGAGCGCAGGATGTCGCAGATCGCCATCTGGATCTTCTCGGCATCCAGGATTGGCGGATCCGCATCCCGCAGCGAGGCAAGGCGCGCCTGTCGAGCGGCCAGGATATGGCCGGGCATCTCTTCCACGGCCACGTGCAGATCGACGGCGCCAGTGGCGACCGCACTGTCCGGCATGCCGGAATACTCGGGCGCTGTGCCATTCGTGCCCTGGGCGAGGGTCAAGCCGCCGCGCGCCTTGATGGCCTTGAGGCCGAGCGCACCATCGCGGCCGGTGCCGGACAGGACGACGCCGATCGCGTCCTCATTCAGGCTCGCCGCCATCGAATCGAGGAACGCATCGATGGGAGCGACGTCGCGGGGCACATCGGGTGCCAACTGCCGCAGCGACAGGCGGCCGTTGTGCAGGCGCGCAACCGTGCCTGCGGGGATGACGAGAACCTGGTCCGTGACGATCGGGTCGCCGTCATTTGCCTCGGACACCTTCATGGTGGTCCAGCGTGCCAGGATGTCCGGTAGCATGCTCCTGCGCCCCGCGGCGAGGTGCAGGACGACGACGAAAGCGAGTCCGCTGTCGGCCGGCATTTTTTCAAAGAAGCGATGGAACGCTTCTATTCCCCCGGCAGAGGCGCCAATGCCCACGACGGAAAGCGGGGCATCAGTCACCGAAAGGTCGCAATGATGCGTCGTGTGCGGCCGGCGCTATACGACGGCGTGGGCCCTGGGACGGTCAGCTGCATCAAATCGGGGGGCATGGGATGGTTGCCATACCACGCCGCGGGGTGCGCGCGAAGCTATGGGCTCGTATCTCAATCGGCCAAGGGCACGCCCGGGTCCCGCGACGCGACTATCACGGCTCTTTCGTTTTCGGAACAGATAATGTTCGAGCCTTCAGGCTGGAATGCAGGAGCCTCGGCAGATCAAATTCCATCCAGCGACTTCTACTGCCATCGTGGCGAAACGGAAACCATCGCAGGGCGCGGCGTGCGATCAGACATCAAGGTGACGGTGGCCTCCGTGCACGAAATTTCCCGCATCCTGAGGCACCAGACTACTATTTTGGCCTGCCGGGCGACGGTCCCGCCGGACGGCGAGACAAAGGTCGCTGACGTCTTCGTGGGTCACTCGGAGACCATTAGTTGAAAGTAGAGAGCGTCGATCCCGAGCCGGCAGACCGGCTTCCGGCACCTCCGGATTTGCTGTGAGCGGCCACAGTATCTCTGAATTTGCGATACAAACCGTGACCCGTTTGATTTGTTTTTGGTCTTGTAATATCAAAACAGAATGCCATGGGTTCCTGCTATTTTGACGTAGGTCATTGCCTGCGATCGTTATATCCGTAGAAAAGTCTACCTCTTACTCAAGGATCAGGCGGCGTGGCGAAATCTGAGACTCGAAAGGCCCGGCTGCCGAGCGACTCGGCTATCCGCGCCGATAAATTATGAAATATATCACGCAAAAGTGATTTCTTACCTGGACTCGACAGGATGCCTACCCTAGCGTGCAGAAAGGCACGGTACCCAGCGTCTTTAGGAAGGAACGATCATGACACCGCAGTTTGACTTCCCGCCGTGCAATTTTTCGTTGCCAGTCAAGCAAGGTGCCGTCGCCTACCCGGTCACCGGGAGGCAGACATGATCACTCAACCGGTGGTCCAACTATTTGGTCCAGCGTCGGCGATCAAGGACACGCCGTTCTCAGGACTGATGAAGCGCTTCGGTGCAGGGCGGTTCGCGCGGACGCCGGCCAAGCCGTCCCCGGAAGTAAACGCAGACCCTCATCTTTTACTTTTACTCGCTGACCAGGAACTGGGGGAGGGCCGTGAAGAACAGGCAAGATATCTGGTTGAAGCCGCATATGAGTGCTACGACCGAAAAACCACAACGAATATCTATCGGCTTTACCTTGCCGGCTAAGCGTCGACCTTCGCCAAATCCGCTGTTGGCTTTACCTGCATCCTGTGGCTCCATATCCGCGATACGATCACTGACTTTAACCCTGCTGGGAAAGCCCGGCGGGGATCGCTAATACAGAGTTCGCGCCCCACCACGGGGTCGCGATCGAAGTCGGGGCAACCGACCTGGGGAGCGTGACGTTGCGGAGACCCTTCACCCGGCGAGCACTGGTCGCGGCAGCGCTGGCAGCCCCTTCCCGGCTGCGTGCCGCCGATCCGATCCGGCTGCGCGTTTCCGTCGAGTCCGTTCCCACGCACGGGCGCACCATCGCCGCCATGAATTTCTGCCGGCGGATTGAGGACGCATCGAACGGAGAGATCAAGACCGAGTTGTTCCATAGCGGTCAGCTTTATACCGACCAGAACGTCGTCACCGCGCTGGCGCAGAACCAGATCGAAATGTCGATCCCCGGCACCTGGGGCCTGGCCGGCTTCGTGCCCAGCGTCGATGTATCGCAGTTGCCGGCGATGTACGCTCGGCCAGTTGAAACCGCCCACCGCGTCATCGATGGCAAGACCGGCCAGATGGTCAACGCCGAGATCGCCGGCAAGCTGCACATGCACGTGCTGGGGCGCTGGCTCGATCTGGGGTTCGAGAACTGGTATGGCACGAGCAGGCGGCTCAGCAGCCTGGATGATCTGAAGGGGATGAAGATCCGCAATTCCGGTGGTGCCGGCAAAGCCTGGCGCACCAGCTTCCTGGGGGCTATTCCGAACACCACGCCGTGGCCGAGCGTGGCGCTGGCATTGGCGCAGGGGACGTTCGACGGGATCATTACAACGAATGAAACGGTCGCGAGCGCCAGCCTTTGGGAAGCGCATGTGGGCAATGTGCTGGAGGATCACCAGGCCTTCAACGCCTACGTGCCGCTGGTCGGCGGGGCGTTCTGGTTCGGGCTGCCGCCAAAGCACCAGGCGTTGCTGACCGATGTCTGGGATGCGAACATCGCGGCGTATCGGGCCAACATGGCGGCCGCCCAGATCGCGGCGCGGAACAAGCTTATGCAGCATGGCGTGACGTTCACTGTTCCGGACGCGGCCGAGACCGACGCGGCACGGACCCGCATGCTGGCGGCGCAGGACGGGCTGGTGAAGCAGTGGCGGATCACGCCGGAGATCGCCGCCCAGGCACTGACCGATGTTGGCGAGGCCTGACTGATGACGCGCCTGATCCTGACCGGGGACGTCAACCTGATGGGCGTGCAGGACGCTTCCGAACCGTTCGCCCGCGTCGAGGCCGACTTCAAGGCGGCGGACCTGGTGTTCTGCAACCTGGAATGCTGCCTTTACTCGCCCGCGGGTGGCCACAGCATAGACCATGAGGGTTTCTTTGCCGATCCGACCATCGCGGGGGCGGTGCTGACCCGATCAGGCGTTGGCGCGGTCGGCGTTGCGAATAATGTGAACTATGGCGAGGCGGCCATCAGCGCCTCGATTGCGGCGCTTGACAGTCTTGGCATCGCTTTCACCGGCGCCGGCCCGAACCGGGCGGCGGCCCGGCAGCCCGCGATGGTGACGCGTAGCGGGGTGAGGTTCGGGTTCCTGCAGCGCAGTTCGGTGTATTGGCCGACGAACCATGAGGCGGCTGACAACGCTACCGGCATCGCGGTGATCCGGGCGCACACCGCGTATCAGGTGCCGATGCACAAGATTCGGCCGGACATCCCACCGATGAACCGGCCCGGGTTGCCGCCGGTCATACTGACCTGGGCCGATCCCGGATACCTGCGGTGGCTGCGAGAGGATATCGCGGCGTTGCGGGAACGGGCCGATGTCGTCGTGGTGTCGTGCCACTGGGGATTGGGCAAAGAGGTGCTGGCCTACATGACCGAGATCGCCCACGCCGCGGTCGATGCGGGGGCGGATGTGGTGATTGGCCATGGCCCACATCATTTCCTGCCCGTCGAGGTGTATCGCGGCAAGCCGATCCTCTACGGATTGGGAAGCTTCTCTTTCCACACCGGTCATGGCGGGCGGAGGCATGGCGATTGGATCGGGCTGATGGCGCAGGTGGAGTTTGCCGGAGTTGCTCTGACGCAGGCCGGGTTTCGGTTCGTGCGGCACAATGACCGGAATGAAACCGTGCTGAGCGCGTTAGCTGACGAGGCAACGGCAATGGCCGAGATCTCGGATGCCAGCGCGGCCCTGGGGACACGGCTTTCGGTGCAAGGTCAGACTGTCTGGATCGATCTCAAGGGATCTTGACCAGTCCGACGCCTTACCGGCCTGCATTGGGCGCATAGGCATCGGGAATGCGTACCGTCGTCGCGCCAGCGCTGAGTGAGCACGCGCCCTTCTGCCTTAGCGCATCGCGGGAACAAACATTTCCATCCGAATAGCCGCAGATCGAGGATCCGCCCGGCATGATGAGGCAGTATTCGCCGACCCGGCTCGCCGGCAGGCGCACCTCGGCGGGGTTGACCTGGCAACTTCCATTCTGCCGGCTGGCATCGGCCGCGCACGAGGCGCCATCGACGTAGATGCACTGCGGCGTGCCGTTTGGGATGACCAGGCAGAAGGGCGCCGCGATCGCGCCAATCGACGATGCGAAGAACAGGGCGCTCGCGGTGGCGATCTTGATCATTTGGAATCCTCTCTCAGGTACCCGAACACAGAGCCTGGCCTGCCAGCGGTTGCCAGGGTCTCTGCAGTAAGCCTAACAGTATGGTGGTGAGGAAGACTACGGTACTGCAACTATTTGTGAATGTCATAACGGGAACAAGCACGACGTGGTGATGTCTCGGCTCACCTTTGGAACCCGTCATTACGACGAAACCCGTCGGCCTGCTACCCGCCAAGCGAATCCAAACCTCCTTCCGAAAGACCCCTGTATGCGCCTTCCCCTGATCCCACCCGAACAACTCACGTCTGAACAGCGCACCCTGTACGACGACATGCGCACCGGCATTCAGGCGCACTTCAAGGGCTTCGCCACGATCCGCGACGACGGCGCGCTGATGGGTCCGTGGAACCCGTGGCTGCACGAACCTCGGCTGGGTAAACCGGTGTGGGAGTTGACCAAGGCGCTGTCGACCGATCCGTTGCTGCCTCCGGCGATCCGCGAAGTCGCGATCCTGGTGACTGGATCGCATTTCCGGTCGGCCTATGAGCTCTACGCCCACGTCATCGCGGCCGAGAACCGCGGCCTGAGCGACGACAAACTGGCAACGATCGTCGCCGGCCAGCGCCCGGTCGACCTGACGCGCGAGGAAGCGGTTGCCTATGATGTCGCCGCGGCCCTGGTCAGTGGCGGCGTCCTGCCTGAACTGACTTATCGCGCGGCGGTGGCCACGTTCGGCCCACATGGTGCCGCCGAATTGATGCAGTTGGTCGGGCTGTATTGCATGGTGTCGGTCACCCTGAACGCGTTCGATGTGCCGGTGCCCGAGGTCTGAGGACGGCGACGGTGCCGCCCGGCACTCTGGATCCCAGAGCTGGCCCCGCGTCGCGCGAGTGGTTGGGTTGCATCTGGTTCAGCGCGTTCATGCCCTAACCGGCGAGGAAGCGCCGAGCCGCTGCATCCAGAACCTGAATACCGAGCGCGAGATCCTCATCTTTCGTGTCTTCGGCCCAATGATGGCTGATGCCGCCGATGGACGGCACGAACAGCATCGCGGCCGGGATGTGACGGGCAATGTTCTGCGCGTCATGGCCGGCGCCGGACGGCATATGCTGCCACGCGCTGGGGGCGTGCTCATTCGCGGCACCCGCCAGAGCCTGCATCATGGCCGGATCGCAAAGGGCAGGAATGGCCTTCGACATCGCCTCCAGAGTGACCGTGCAACGTTCCCGCCGGTTGGCTTCCCGCACCAGCATGCGCAGCGTTGCTTCCATTCGTTCGAGGACCACCGTTGATACGTCACGGAACTGAAACAGCACCTCTGCGTTGCCGGGGATGATATTGGGCGCGCCGGGGTCAAGCATGATACGGCCGGTGGTCCAGACGGTACGCTCGCCGGCGATGCGGGGGAACTCGGCGTCGATCGCGGCAAGCAGCCGCACCGCCGTCAGGCCGGCGTCCTTTCGTTCCGCCATCGTGGTGCCTCCGGCGTGATCCTGCTGGCCTTGCACGCTGATCCGCCACTGCCAGATGGCGACGATCCCGGTGACGACGCCAATGCGTAGACCGGCCTGCTCAAGCTGGGTGCCTTGCTCAATATGCATCTCGAAAAAGCCTTTGTACCGAGCAGGATGCAGCCGCATCCGGGGTGTCCCGGCCAGGCCGGCGTTGCGCAGCGCGTCGCGCAGCGGGGTCCCGTCGTTGC
>JAQGHW010000248.1 GCA_028291505.1 Rhodopila sp.
TAGTAATGGCCTTGGGCGTCGCGGGGTGCTGCTGCTGGCCCGGCTGAGGATAGCACCAACGGGAGGACGATCCGAATGCAGTCAATACCGCGCTCGTGAAATCGATCCACCGTCTCCGCGCTGTCACAGAGGATGACGGCGTCGCCGAGCTGTTCGGCTACGTCGAGGACACGCTGAATAGGATTCTCCGTGTCCAGCGGACAGAAGTCGAGCCGGTTCAGGAACGCGGAGGCAAGGAAAGCATAGTAGACGGGCTCCTTGTGCAAATAGACGATCAAGCGCCGATGGGCGTACGGACGCAGAGCTTCCTCAAGGCCCGCCGCGGCGGCGAGGATCTGATTCCCATCAAGCCGCCACTGCCCGGCCGCCTCCTCGACGACGGTTCGGCTGCCATAAAGCGCGAGTGAAGTTCGCAGGCGAGCACAGAGCATTCTGCCTGAGAATACGCAGCTGGTGATTGCCGGGTCAATACCGTCAGAGCCGCGCTGCGCTTGCACTCGGCGGTGACGGACCGATAGGATGAATCAGGAGGTTTCGATGGACGCAACGGAACGAACATCGTCCGAAGGCGCAATGGGCGAGGCGGTCCATGCGCTCCTGGCCGACATGGCTTCCCGATCAGGGGCGGAAAACCATGCCGATTGGATGCTGTTCCGCCATTGCCGGGAGGGCCGCGGATCGGACGCCGCCCTGCATTTCAAAGGCGAGACGTACACATATCGGCAGGTCGCCTGTGCCGCAACGAGTTGTAAGGACTGGCTTCGCTCCCTTGGGGTTGGCGAAGGGCAAGCCGTGCTGCTGGCATTGCCAGATTGCCCGACTCTCGCAGCTGCCTATTTTGGCGTCGTCTGTGCCGGAGCGATCGCGATCATTGTCAATCCCGGCTTGCAACTGGAGGACATTTTCCACATCGCCCAGCTAAGCCGAGCAGTTGTGGCCATCGTCGATCGCGAGGTGCACGGCCGGGTCCTCCCGCTGCAACATCTCGATGGTATGAGGGTAGTCCGCGCCGCCGATGAGTCCTGGAGAGAAACGTCGGAGCTCTTCGAAGGCTGCCCGGTCGGGGACGCGCATGACCTCGTTGCCGCGGGGGCGCGGGACGACGATGCCTATGGCCTGTTGACGTCGGGCAGCACCGGCCGGCCGAAGCTGATCGTGCATCGACATGTGGATATTCTGTACGGTTATCTAGGCTTCGCGCGCGCCATCCTCAATCTCGACCAAGCGGACCGGGTCGCCTGTGCCGCGAAGATGTCGACGGGATATGGTCTCGGCTCCTCGCTCCTGATGCCGATGCTAGCCGGCGCGAGTGCGGCGCTTGTCAGCGAACCTCCCGGTCAAGCCCTGCTAGATGCGATCGAAGACTACCGGTGCACGCTGTTGCTGGGCCAGCCCCGGTTCATCGCCGAAGCAACCAGCGCGGCTGAGCCACATCGCCACCTGCGCAGCCTGCGCCTGGCGGTCACTGGCGGGGAGCCGCTGGGCACGGGACTGCAGTTGCGCTGGGCTGAGCTGTGCGACGCCGAACTCCTCGACTCCTACGGTAATACGGAGGTTGGATTCCTCTACGTCACCAACCGCCCCGGTGCCGTCAGAGAGCGTTCGGTCGGCCAACCGATCGCGGGCCTCGAGGTCGAACTCGTGGATGAGCGGGGCCAGGAGGTCGCAATTGGCGAGTTGGGACGGCTTCGGGTTCGTGGGCCGTCTGTGATCAGGTGTTATCGCGGCATGCCGGAGGCGAGCCGCCGAAGCTTTGACCAGGGCTGGTTCGTGACGAGTGACGTATTCAGCCGTGACGCGGACGGCTACCTCTACGTCCACGGGCGGGCGGATCATTTCATTAAGCTCGGCTGCGGAGATTGGGTCAATCCTGCCGAAATCGAAATGGCGTTGCTCGGGCACCCCGAGGTCGATGAATGCGCCGTGACTGGCACACCCGATTCGGCAGGGCTTACGGTATTGAAAGCTATGGTTGTCGCGAATGTACCGAGCGATGGCAGAGTGGCGCTTGCTGCCGATCTAGGCCGGCTGATCCAGAAGCGATGGCCCGGCGAGCGTTTTAAGCATCTCGATCATATCGAGTTCGCAGTGGCGCTGCCGAGGACGCCGGCGGGCAAATTGGACCGCGCCAAGCTCAACCCTCAGAGCATGACCGAATTCTCCTATCGATGCTGACGATCTGGGATGGTGCGCGTGCAGGCTGACAGAGGAACACTTCCGGACGCCCTGCCTTTCTATCTGGCTCTCGAGCCCTCACCGACCGATGAGCGGATCGCCGTGGCTGTCGTCAGGCCCGGTCAGCCGAAGGGCGAGCTCGGCGTTTCGCTGATCGTTGCTGATAGGAGCAGCGAGCTTGAAGTGTTCCGCTTCAGCCGTCTGGCACCGGTATGTGTGGCATGGAGCCCGAGCGGCCGCCGTTTGGCCTTTGCCCAAGGCTCAACATTGTTAATCAGAAACGAGGACGGGCTGCTTCGGCTCGGATCGCTCTCCGATGACGTGCAATGGCTGGGCTTCGACCAGAATGAGCAGCTCTGGCAATTGGCCGGCGGAACGCTGACAGTAGAGTCGGAGCTCACCTCCATTTGCGGTGTCGAGGCGGTCGTTGCCAGCGGGCTGATCGCTTATGGCCGGCGGGAGCAGGGCGGCACCTGCCTATATCGATTGGACGGCGACATCGGATCGCTTCTCGCCTGCGTGCCAGGTGACCATGTTACGGTCAAGTTGTCAATGCGAGGAGCCTATCTTGTCGCAGCCCTTGCCTCAGCGCACTGGCAGGAACAGATCGCGGCCAGGGTGGTGCGAATCCACCTAACCACTGGCCATGTCGACACGATGCTGGACCGCACTCTGCCATGTGGTTTCAACGCAGGGCCGGGGCTCGATGCGTCGGTTGCGACTACGGGTGAGGTTTATGCTGCCTTCGAGGACGCACCGTGGACACAGCTTTGGCAGCTCGGATGCGGCACCGAACCGAAGCCTGTAACGCCGGACGGCTTCGAAGTATTTGACTTTGCCCTAAACCCAGCCGGCAATGCGGTGGGTGTGATCGCATCCGACACGCGCCAAGCCAAGGGCACGTTCGAGCGCCAGCTTCTGGTCGGGCTGCGAACGGCGGGGAAGTGGTGTTTCGAGCCACCGATCGCGGGTGTCCACGATATGGCTCGATGGCGCGCGGACGGCGCCTTGGAAATTCTATGCGGTTCCGCCGGCTGGTGGCGGCGAGTGGTCTATCCCGATCCCGGCGAAGCCCGATCCCATCCAAAACCTTTCCTATGTTCAGTGACTTCACTTTCAGGACCGGTCGAGCTGGATCTGCTCCGGTTGCCCGGATCCGAGCATCGAAGGTTCGGGATCATCCTGCTCCCCAGGTTGCACCAGCAGTTTGCCGCGGGAGCACAATCTCTCTTTTTTCACCATCAGCTGTTCTCGATCGCGCGTGGTCTGGGGGCGGAAGGTTACACCGTCGTTACTTTCAGCGGGCCGGGCGCAATTGGCCGCGGAAGACGACGGCGCGAGCTGTCGGGTGCCTATCTCCCGGCGCTGAACGCAGCTTTGAACGAGATTATCCTGATGCTGAGGAAGTCGGGGTGCACTTCGTTCGGCTTGCTTGCGGGCAGCCTTGCCGCGGTGCCGGCTTTGCGGCTGCTCGGTCCATGTTCGGCATTTTCGGCCGCAGCATTCGTGGCCCCGCTTCTGGAAGCCTCAATTCCCATCACCACACCGGTCCGCAACCTCTTACTCGACGACCCAGAATTTCCGACTTTCGACGCGGCTGCTGCGAACCTGGCGGTTCCTTTGCGCATTGTCCATGGCATGCAGGACGAGGTTGCGCCCTTTTCGCAAGTGTTACAGCTATGTCAACAAGCAGGCGATCCGAGCCTTGTCACCCTTCACGCCCTTGCGGACGAGGGGCACATTTTCAGGAGCATGAACGCTTGGGTCGATACCTACTCGGAGCTCTCCTCTTTCCTGGCCGCGCTCGTTAGGCCAGACAAGTAGCTCACCGTCTGCGCTACAGGTCCGCAGTGTTAGATGTAATCATACCGACCTTGGCGAGCAGCCGCTCTATGGCCACACGAGCGCCGGAAATAGGCAGGCTTCATGCGTTAGGGTCTGCCGATAAATAACCGCTTCAGAGTGACTGTTGGTTTGGAGCAATGGTATAGTTCCACTCGCCATGGAATTCTGCCGGCTTGAGATTGATCGCCTGCATCCGCTGTTTGGTCACTTGCACACCCTTTGGGTAGAGGCTGGCGTCAATCTCGCAGCAGACCTGCAGACCCGTCTTGGTGGTCGTGGCGCTGATCAGTTGAACAATCACCTCATGGCTGACCAATGGCTTGCCCCGCCAATTTTGGGTGATGAAGGCGAACAGCCGGTGCTCGATTTTGTTCCACTTGCTGGTGCCCGGCGGCAGATGAGTCACCGTGATTGTTAAACCGGTCTCATTGGCGAAGCGTTGCAGTTCGCGCTTCCAGAGTTTGACCCTGGCACCGTTGCTGCCACCGCAATCGGTAGTGATCGTCAGACAGGTGGCGTTGGGATAGCGCGCCTGGCGCAGCTTCTGCCACCAGCGTCGGATGCTCTCGACTGCAAAAGCCCCGGTATCGGCATCGATGCCGACGCTGACCCAACCATGATTGGCAGAGATGTCATAGACGCCATAGGGCGCGACCTTGCCAAGTTCGGGGATCTTGAAATCATGCACCCGTACCGGTTCGGGTTGGCCCTGGGGCCGTAGTTCACGCCCGGCGTTCTTGAAGTCTCCAACAAGCTCCTTCTTCTTCGTGTCGACGGAAATCGCCGGCTCGCCAGCGGCGATGGCGGCCTTGACCGTGCTGTTGATGTGCGCGAACTGTGCGTCGCGATCCGGGTGGTTGCCGCCTTCCCGGGTCTTCTGGTTGGCTTGGCAACTATACTTCAAATCGCGCAGCAGGTTCGCCACCACACGCTGACTGGCTTGGAACCCCTTCTCCGACAGCGCCCGATCGGACGTTTTCCTCCCCGCCCGGCATCAAGCCGCGGAGACCGAACCGCTCCGCTTTGGCACGCGTTCGACTGCCGGCAACCATACCGCGACATGGGGACCTGCCAGGTTACCGGTCCTCGGAATACGGCGAACCTGCCCCGGCGCGATGGCCGGGGCAGGGCCTCTACGGGGGTCAGGCGGCTTCACGCTCCTCCAGATCATCGCTGTCGAAGCCAGCGCCGGCCTCGCCTTCCTCGCTACCCTCCGGCTCGATGCTGTGGTCCTCGCCGCCTGCACCATCGTCACCGGTCACCGGGTCGAT
>JAQGHW010000255.1 GCA_028291505.1 Rhodopila sp.
GGAAGGTCTCGGCGAGGCTTTTGCCGACCTCGATCAGGTATTCACCTTTGTATTGCAGGCCGCCGGGGACTTCGTCGGAGAAGGTTTGTTCGGTCATCGGGGAGCCGATGGCCTGGAGGTAGCGCCAGTAGGCGGCCCAGGCGAGCGCGGTGACCTGCGCGCCGGCGTCGTTGATGTAGTACTCCTTGGTGACGTCGAAGCCGGCTTTGGTCAGCAGGTTGGCGAGGGCGTCGCCGACGACCGCACCTCGGCAGTGGCCGATGTGCATGGGGCCGGTGGGGTTGGCGGACACGTACTCGACGTTGACCTTTGTGCCCGTGCCGGTGGTGGCGTCGCCGTAGGCTTCTCCGCTGGTCAGGATGATGGGGAGGAGGGCGCGGAAGGTCTCGGGGCGCAGGCGGAGGTTGACGAAGCCGGGGCCGGCGGCCTCGGCGGTTTCGATCTCGGGGCCGGCGGTGAGGTGCTGGACCAGGGCGGCGGCGATCTTGGCGGGCGGTTGGCGCGCGGCTTTGGCCGACACCATGGCGGCGTTGGTGGCCATGTCGCCGTGGGCCGGGTCTCGGGTGGGGGTGATCTCGACGCGGGCGGCTACCTCTGGCGGGAGGTCGGGGATTACTTGGGCCAGGGCGGCGAGGACTGTCTCGCGCAGGCTGGCGTAGAGGTCGGAGGGGTTCATGGGCCGGGTGTTAGCGCGGAATGGGGGTGGGGGTCGATGGTCGGGCGATGTTGGGGTGAATCCTGGAGGATATGGCTGGAAAAATGCGGGGGCCTGCTTATCGTCAGGAGATGGACATGATCGAGGACCGAACTCCGGCGAGTTGGCTTGCCTCTCTTGCCCAGAGCAAGGCGGAGGTCGAGGCCGGGCAGATCGTACCTCTGGAGCCGATCCTAGAGGAACTGCGTGCACGTATTGCGCGGATGAAGGCGCGACGGAAGGATGCGCTAGCCGACGATAGGGCGTGATTGCCGTCAGCCGGCTGGCTGGTGCCCAGATCAGGGGGCTGATCGCGTTCACTTCGCCAAAGACAAGGTATTTCAATGACGGACCCGGCGAATTTGTGTAGAACCCGGAGCTTCGTGCTATCCAGGGCTGTAAGGGTGCTCCATGGGCGTCATCCAGGTTGAGTTGCCGGACGAACTTAAGTCTCTTGTCGACCGCCATGTCGCGGAGGGAAAGGTCGCGAGCGCAGCCGCGTTCCTGGTCGAAGCCGCTCGGCGTTTCGCCGAAGTGTTGGCGGGTGACGCCGAAACCAGCGGAACGGCCGGACCTGACTGGACGGCAGTGCGCTATGTGACGGTGTCGACGCCCAAGGATGGCCATATACTCCATGAGCGGACGATGGCGCTGCTGCAGGACCGATTGGCCGCGTATCGGCAGCGGGCAGCGTAAGGACAGAGGTGTGTGGGTTTTCGGGGGTGGCCGTCTTAGCGGGTTCGGCAGGTGGTGATGCTACGCCGCGCGTGACTGGTTGGGTGCCTGCTGCGGTGGCGCGGTCATTCCGAGAACTGGCGCGCATACCGAACGCGTCGCCCGCATGGCGTCTCGCCTGGTCTGTTCCGCCTGTTTCCGCTGCGCCTTCTCGGCTTCGCGCTCGTTCGCCCGGCGTTGCTGCCGCGACAGGGGGATCGCGGCGCGCGGCTGGATTGGAGCGGGGTGGCTGGAACGATCATCCCGAGCGGGATGGGACGGCAGGGTCGGGGCTTCGGCCTGCGTTTCGGCTACGGTGGCCTTGCGTGCGGTTCGGAGCTTGTCCAAGGCGCGCTGGCACTGATGGCCGGAGCGATGCATGGCGTTCGCGGACCCGCGGAGCCTGAGAACCGCGCTCAGCGACAGATCGGGGTTCATCGAGTTGCACAACGCCTCCAGCGCGCCGAAGCCGAAGCTGGTGATCTCGGCGGCGAGGCGCATTTCCTCCTCGGTTTCCACGTCGTAGGACGCGAGCAAGCTTTCGACGGCAAGGCGCGCGGCTTCCGGGTTGCCTCCGGCGGCGGTCAGGAACAACGGCACGAGAAGGCTGAACACCTTGTCGAGAAAAACCTGGGTGATGTGGGGGAAGAGGGACATCGGGGGACCTGTGACAGCGGGGCGGGGCGGGGCGGCGGGCGGGAACGGCTGGGCGGGCGGGAACGGCTGGGCGGGCGGGAACGGCTGGGCAAGTTGAGGAACATTAGACGAACTTTGTTCGATATACAAGAAATATTTCTTACTTCTGGATTGCGATGCGACGTTTGGAGCCTTGATTGGACGGAGGCGGTGAACGAGCAGCTTGGGCCGAGGGCATGGTTCTGGTCGATTGTGGGGGAGCGTTGTCTCGGCGGCGATCCGTGTCCGGGGCACGCGTCCGTCCCCTGCGGCGAGAGGTGGTTCGGGCGCGCCCTACCGGATTCACACGTCGATCCTGATGCCCCACGGGGAAGCCCGAGGCATGCCGGCGAGACACGTTGGGCGGGCTTGGCATAGGCCTTGCGTTATCGCGACGACACGCGGCCTTCGCGCTCAACATCGGGGTACTGGATCGAGATGGCACAACCCTTCCCTCGCGGCATGACGCGGCGCGGCGTGTTGGCAAGTGCCGTCGCGGCGGGCAGCGGCGGCGGGCTGATGACCTTGGATCAGGCACGCGCGCAAGGGGTCGCTCCGAAATCCGGCGGCACGCTGACCACGTTCCTCACCCCCGAACCGCCGATCCTGATCAACGCGATCAATTTCCAGGCGCCGACCATCATTGTCGGCAGCAAGATCTATCAGGGGCTGCTGAAATACGGCTTCGACCTGACGCCGCTGCCGCAACTGGCGAAAAGCTGGGAGGTGTCGCCGGACGCGCTGACCTACACGTTCCATTTGCAAGACAATGTGAAATGGCATGACGGCCAGGATTTCACCGCCGACGACGTGATCTTTTCGCTGACGAAATTTCATATCGAAATGTCGCCACGGGCCCGGGCCATCCTGCGGAAGGTCACGAAGGCAACCGCGCCTGATCCGCACACTGTGCAACTGACGCTGGATTCGCCTTTCGAACCGTTCCTGTTGGCGTTCGATGTGGCGACCCTGCCGATGCTGCCGAAGCACATCTTCGACGGCACCGATTATCGCACCAATCCGATGAACCAGAAGCCGATCGGCACGGGTGCGTTCGCGTTCGCGGAATGGCAGCGCGGCAACTTCATCCGGTTGCGTAAGTTCCCCGATTACTGGAAGCCGGGGCAGCCGTACCTCGACGAGATCATCTACCGGATCGCGCCGGACAGCCAAAGCCGGGAACTGGCGATCCAGACCGGGCAGGTGCTGTTCACCCAGGCCAACGACATCGAGCCATTCGATGTGCCTCGGCTGCGCGGGCAAGCGAACCTGACGGTTGAGACGCGCGGGTGGGAGATGTTCTCGCCGCTGATGTGGATCGAGGTGAACCACCGGGTGAAGCCGCTCGACGACAAGCGGGTGCGGCAGGCGCTGAGCCACGCGTTCGACCGGAAGTTCATTGTCGATCGTTTGTGGTTCGGGGTTGGACGGCCGGCGACCGGGCCGATCGCATCGACGACTCGGTTTCATGATCCGTCGTCGAAACTACAGGATTTTAATCCGCGCGCGGCGCAGGAGTTGCTGGATGCGGCCGGGTTGAAGCCGAACGCCCAGGGGATCCGGCTGTCGGTCAAGCACCTGCCCCTGCCCTACAGCGAGATCTGGTCTCGGTTGGCGGAATACATGAAGGCGGCGGCGAAGCAATCGGGCATCGAGCTGGTGCTGGAATCGACCGATGCCGCGGGGTGGGCTCAGCGCGTCGGGGCGTGGGATTATGAGACGTCGATCAACTATGTTTACCAGTATGGCGATCCGACGCTTGGGGTCGAGCGGTCCTATATCAGCAGTAATATCCAGAAGATCCTGGCGGCGAACACCAGCGGATACTCCAATCCGCAGGTCGATGCGCTGTTTGCGAAGGCCAGGTCTTCGGCCGATCCGGCTGAACGGAAGGCGGCATTTGCGGAGATACAGAAGATCCTGACGGATGAAGTGCCGGTGGTTTGGCTGATGGAGATGGTGTGGCCGACAATCTATGACCGGAAGGTTCACAACCTGGTCGAGTTGGGCACCGGCATCCATGCGAGTTTCGATGATGTGTTTCTTGGTTGAGCAGGAACAACAGGCCATGGCTCCGCCCTGGACCCGCAAAGGGGCGCGGCCCCTTTGATCCCATGACCAGGTTCCAAGGGCCGTCGGCCCTTGGCGGGATCGAAGGGCGGAGCCCTCGTCTCGCTTACCCGTTGACGCTGACGTCGGTCAGGCGGCGGTGCTCGTCCATCGCGTAGCGGTCGGTCATCCCGGCCACGTAATCGCCGACGATGGTGGCGGAGCGTTGCGTGCCGCCCTCCCCGGCGCGGGCGCGCCAGTCCTCGGGCAGCAGAGTCGGGTCGGTGTGCAGCAGGCGAAACAGGTCCTCGGTCAGGCGCTTGGCCTTGGCGGACATGCGGTTGACTCGCCAATGACGGTACATGCGGGCGAACAGGAAATCCTTGATCGCCTGGTTGGCGTCGGCCATCGCCGGACTGAACGACACCACGCGCTGCTTGTGGCGGCGAATGGCGTCGGGGCTGTCGGGGTCAAGCTTCGCCAGGCGGGTTTCGGTCTCGGTGATCAGGTCGGTGACCATGGCGTTGATCACGCGCCTGAGGGTCTCGTGCCGCAGGCGGGGCGGGGGAACGTCCAGGCTGGACATACGAGCAGCGGCGAGAGAGGGGCCGACGAGGGGCAGGTGCTTGAGGTCGTCAACGGTGAACAGCCGCGCTCGCAGGCCGTCGTCGAGGTCGTGGGAGTGGTAGGCGACGTCGTCGGCGATGGCGGCAACCTGGGCCTCGGCGCTGGGCTGCGTGTGCAGATCCAGTTTATGGCGGTCGTTGTAGTCGGCGATGTACGGCGCGGGATGGCGCAGCGGGCCGTTGTGCTTGACCAGGCCCTCGAGGGTCTCCCAGGTCAGGTTCAGGCCATCCCAACCGGCGTAGCGGCTTTCCAGCAGGGTCACCATCCGCAGGCTCTGGGCGTTGTGGTCGAAGCCGCCGAAGGGTTTCATGGCGGTGTTCAGCGCGTCCTCGCCGGCGTGGCCGAATGGGGGATGGCCGAGATCGTGCGCCAGGGCGAGCGCCTCGGTGAGGTCTTCGTCGAGGCCGAGGGCGCGGGCGATGGAGCGGGCGACCTGGGCGACCTCGATGCTGTGGGTGAGGCGGGTGCGGTAGAAATCGCCCTCATGATTGACGAAGACCTGGGTCTTGTATTGCAGTTTTCGAAATGCGGAGCTGTGGATGATGCGGTCGCGGTCGCGTTGCCAGGGGGAGCGGGTGGCGGCCTCCGGTTCATGGTGCAGCCGGCCACGCCCGGGGGCGGCGGATACGGCGTAGCGGGCCAGCGGGGGACGAGCGAACATGCCTCGCGGATACACCCTGCCCCGGCTGGCTTCAATCGGGGTGGGCTTCAATCGGGGTAGCGTTAAGCGCGCTGCTTCAATTCCGGGGAAGAAGCGCCTATGTTGTTCGGCATGGAACAGTTTGCACTTACCGATCGCGCCGCCGCCCGAATCGCCGAGATCGTCGCCGCGACGAAGCAGGCCACCAAAACCGTTACCCCCAGCGGGGTCGCATTGCGTGTCGCCGTGCTGGCCGGCGGGTGCAGCGGCTTTCAATATCGCTTTGAGCTGGACCCGCAAACCCAGCCCGACGATCTGATCATCGAGCGCGGTTCGGCTCGGGTTGTCGTCGATTCGGTAAGCCTGGATCTGCTGAGTGGGTCGGAACTGGATTATACCGACGAACTGATGGGCAGCCACTTCGCGGTGCGCAACCCGAATGCGAAGTCGGCCTGTGGATGCGGGACAAGCTTCTCCGTCGACTGAAAACGCGGCACGTTCGGGGTGCATTGGTGCGGATTTAGGCAGTGGGACCGGGCGCAGGCGGCGCGCGGCCGGGTGAGCCGGAACTGGTCTCGGGCATTGACGCGATAGACCGGGCGCGGTGTTGCGCTGGGTTCAGCGGAGTCAGGGGCTTCGGCGGATGATGCGTGCCGTACCGGCTCCGTCAGGGCGGCCTGGCCAGGACGCCACGAGGGTCGACGGGGCGAACTGATCGACGGTGGCGTGGCGCTTGCTAAGGCTGATCGGTTACCCAGAAGGCCTGATCAGCATGACCGAGACCGCCACGCTTCCTGCCATCTCCACCGCGGCATACACCCGCTGGGTGCAGCTCGGTCTTGGGCTGATCTGCATGATGGCGATCTCCAGCCCGCAGTATGTCTGGACGCTGTTCACCAAGCCTCTGGGCACCGCGCTTGGCGTCGCACCGGCGTCGTTGCAGGTGACGTTCTCGTTGCTGATCGTGTTGCAGACGTTCTTTTCGCCGTTCCAGGGCTGGCTGGTGGACAAGTTCGGGCCGAAGCTGCTGATCGGGGTGGGCGGCCTGCTGTCCGGGCTGTCCTGGGTGCTGGCGTCGTACGCCTCATCGCTGACCATGCTGTACCTGACGTATGGCCTGATTGGCGGGCTGGGCACCGGTATCGTGTATGTTGGCGTCGTCGGGCAGATGGTGGGCTGGTTCCCGGACCGGCGGGGCTTCGCCGCGGGGGTGGTCGCGGCGGGATACGGGATGGGAGCGATCGTCACCACGTTCCCGATCACCAATTCGCTGGCGGCGGTCGGCTACCAGATGACGCTGTTGCAGTATGGGGCGATCTTCGGGCTTGTCGGGCTGCTCGCGGCGCTGGGACTGAAGCCGGCGCCGGTGTCGGCCATGGTGATGCGGGATGCGCCCGGTAGATCGACCGGGGAGATGCTGCGGTCACCGGTGTTCTGGCTGATGTTCGTGATGATGACGCTGATGTCGACGTCGGGGCTGATGGTGACCTCACAGATGGCGGCGTTCGCGGGGGAGTTTGGCGTCACCAAGGCGCTGGTCTGGGGGTTGGCGGCGCTGCCGCTGGCGTTGACGATCGACCGGTTCACCAACGGCCTGACTCGGCCGTTCTTCGGCTGGGTGTCGGATCGGATCGGGCGCGAGAACACCATGTGCCTCGCGTTCGGGCTGGAGGGGGTGGCGATGGCGCTGTGGCTGGCGTGCCGGGGCGATCCGCTGCTGTTCGTGCTGCTGTCGGGGGTGGTGTTCTTTGGGTGGGGCGAGATCTTCTCGCTGTTTCCGTCGACGCTGACGGATACGTTCGGGACACGGAATGCGACGCGCAACTATGGGTGTCTGTATATGGCGCAGGGGATCGGGGCGATCTTCGGTGGCCCGATGGCGTCGCTGCTGCATGAGGCGACGGGGACATGGACGACGGTGTTCGGGGTGGCGATCGTGGCGGACCTGGTGACGGCGGTGCTGGCGATCGCGGCGTTGAAGCCGCTGCGGGCGCGGTATCTGCGAGCGGCGGGCTGAACTGATGCTGGATTGGTTGGTGCGGTTTTGATGGAATCGGTTCGTAGCGCGACGCAGCGGTCATTCGGATCGGAGGACGATGGATCATGCGAAGAAAGTCGAAAGGGCAGCAGGACGCGGCTTCGCTTTGGCTTATCTGTAAAAGCTGCGCGGCACATACGACGTTGGACAGGCGAGTATGTTTTGGGTCGCGTGCGCGACGGTCACCGGCCGGATCGCGACCTTGATCTTGCGGTGGTGCTGAACGGGCAGCGCGGCGACTTCATCGACACCAAACTGGATATGGCCGGCATTGCCTTCGGTGTGCCGATGGAAACCGGTGTCCTGGTGCAGCCTTTCCCGATGCGGGAAGGCGCTGACATCAGCCAGGGTTCTCCTTCATGCTGGGCAATTGGGGGAAGTGGCGATTTGCTGCGTTATAGTAGTGATTTACGTGAGCTGCCCGGGGTGCTGCCTCGCGGGAAAGGCCGGCGTGTGGGGATCTACCGATCTTTTCACCACAGAGGCGCAGAGGCGCAGAGGCGCAGAGGCGCAGAGGCGCAGAGGCGCAGAGGCGCAGAGTAAGCCCGGTGGCTTTACTGGCCATCGGATTTTTCGCGAAACGAACGGGGACTGCGGGATCGTGTGCATGAAGCCCGCCACGGTGAGAATTCTCTGCGCCTCTGCGCCTCTGTGGTGAAAAAATCTTGCGTTTACGCGCGCCCTGGTCCGTCCATTTGGCGCCGGTCCGTCGGGGCAATCAATCGCGCATATTATGCCATGTCCGATGCCCCCAATAGCGGATCTTTCGCGGGCCGGGGTCGGTACGATACGGTAGTATTACAAAACCCACAGCGGGTTGATCGCGAGCTTCGGATTACATCTCGTCCGAACGGGACGGCCTGCCGCAGAATTTGGGCGCTTGCTGAATCGCGAGCAAGAGCTTCGACTCATAGCGGATTATTTGGCCGAACCCGTGCCGCCGGCCATGACACAGCGAGAAAACGCGCGCTCCGACGGCGAGAAAACGCGCGCTCCCGCCCGCATTCGGTGCCCGTGCGACACCAATCACACTCCCCTCGCCGAACGCCCAACCCGGCTCTCAGCGAGGTGGGCCGATGTGTTCCGTGCAGCCGGTATTACCCGGAGATACCGAGCAGGCGGGCGGCGGTGCCGCCGAGGATGGCGATGCGCTCGTCGTCGGTTAGTCCTGGCGTGTTCAGTACCAGGTCGACCTCGGTGCTGGTCCACGGGAACGGGTAATCGGTGCCGATCATGATCTGGCCGGAACCGGTTTCGGCGATCAGGTGGCGCAACGCCTCGGGCGTGAAGACGATGGTGTCGAAATAGAGCTGCCCGTCCTTCAGATAGGCCGTCGGGTTTTTCTTCGGTAATGGGCCGACCCGGTCGGGAAAGCACCTTGTCACCGCGTCTGAGCGGTTGGCGTAGGAGGGCAGGAAGCCACCGCCGTGGGCGGCACAGATCTTTAGCCCGGGGAAGCGGTCGAGCGTGCCCTCGAAGATCAGGTGCGACAGCGCGATCGTGGTTTCGAGCGGGTTGCCGATCGTGTTGGTCAGCAGGCCGCTGCCGGCGAGCCGGCCGCTGGGTTCCAGTTCGCGCGTGCCCAGCGGGTGCATGAAGACGAGAACGCCGAGTTCCTCGCACTTGGCCCAGAACGGGTGGAAACGCGGGTTGGCCAGGTCCTCACCGGCGACGCTGCCGGCAACGCCGACGCCGCGGAAACCCAGCGTCTTGACGGCGTATTCGACTTGTTCGGCGGCCAGGTCGGGGTGCTGCAATGCGGCGGTGGCGAAGGCGACGAAGCGGTCCGGGCTGGCGGCGCAGAATTCCACCAGGGTCTCATTCTGGACTTTTATCAATTGGGCGGCGACGTCGCGGCTGGCGCGGTACCAGTATGGATTAATGCTGAGCGCCTCGACGTCGATGCCTTGGGCGTCCATCGCGGCGATGCGCGTGCTGGTGTCAGCCATCAGCAGGCCCGGTGCCTCGAGCGGATGATCGATCAGCACCGCGGCCGCCGGGACGATGCAATGGGCGTGCACGTCGACCGTTTTGACGCGTTTGCCGTTGACGACGACTTCGCGCCGCCGCGTCCGCGGTTGCGAGCCGGGTGGCGGCGCCACGCTTGTCATTCCGCAGCCGACGAATGCTATTCCGGCCAGGGCGCTGGCGAGCAAGTCCCCGATGATAGGCATTTCTATCCCTCCCCCGTTGTTTTGTTGGTTGATTCGCGAGCCTTCTGCTGCCTTGCGGCGTCCACATCAGGCAGCGGCAGGACGCCAAAGATACCAGTGGGGACAATAGCATTGGCGGCAGACAGGGGGTCAAGGCCGGGCGGGACGGATGCCGCGTCGATTCCCGGAGGAGTTCCAATTTCGGGCGGCAAGCAGACGAAGTGGACGGGGGTGGATTCCGGGGTACCCGAGCGTCCAGAGTGGCGGGGTTCCGAGGGATGCTGTTTCGGCGGATATCGGGATTACTGACCCTGTTCGGGATGGTGTGGGATAACTACACTGCCGCGCTTGAGTGATCGGCGACACACCGCCGGCGGGTTGGTCGAGCGTGAGGCCGTCGACAGAACGGCTGACGGAGACGGGGCGCGACCGCTATCGTGCCGGGGACTGCAGGGAGCAAGGCATGCGCGTACGATGGGTGTTCGGAACGGCAATCTGGCTGCTCGCCGGAATGGTGACGGGCAATGCACAGACACAGGTTGCGCCCACTCAGGTTACCCCGGGCCAGGTTGTCCCGGGCCGGGCGCCCGCCGCGGCGGCTGAGGCACCGACGCGGACCTATGGCATCTCGCTGCTGGGTGCGCCGTCGCTGCCGCCGGACTTCAAGCACTTCCCCTACGTCAACCCGGACGCGCCGAAAGGGGGCGAGGTCGCGCTGAGCTCGATCGGCACGTTTGACAGCTTCAATCCATTTATCGTCCGCGGTACCTCGGCTGCCGACGTGTTCCGGGTCTGGGACACGCTGACGATGGCCAACGCCGATGAGGCGGAGACCGAATACGGGCTGCTGGCGAAAGTGATCGAACTGCCGGCCGATCACATGGGGGTCGCCTTCGAGCTTCGGCCGGAGGCGAAGTTTCATGATGGCACGCCGGTTACCGCCGAGGACGTGGCGTGGACGTTTGACACCCTGCGCGAGAAAGGACGTCCGTTCTTCCGGCAATATTATGCCGATGTCGCCTCGGTCACGGTCGAGGGGCCGCTTCGGGTGGTGTTCCGCTTCAAGTCCGACGCCAACCGCGAACTGCCGTTGATTCTGGGCCAGATGCCGGTGATGCCGAAGCACTGGTGGGCCGGGCGCGATTTCGACAAACCGCTGACCGACCCGCCGCTGGGGTCGGGCCCGTACCGGGTCGGCAAATTCGAGTTTGGCCGCACCCTGGCGATGGAGCGTGTGCCCGACTCCTGGCAGAAGGATCTGCCGGTGATGCGGGGGCTGAACAATTTCGATATCCGGCGCACCGAATATTTCCGCGATGGGACGGTGGCGCTGGAGGCGTTCAAGGCCGGTCAGATCGATTTCCGGGAGGAGAATGTCGCCAAGGAGTGGGCTACCGCGTACGATTTTCCGGCGCAGCAGAAGGGGCTGGTGAAGAAGGAGTTGCTCAACCACCACCTGCCGACAGGCATGCAGGGCTTCGGCATGAACACGCGCCGGCCGGCGTTCCAGGACGTTCGGGTCAGGCACGCGCTTGCCATGGCGTTTGATTTCGAATGGGCGAACGCGAACCTGTTCTATGGCAGCTACACCCGCACCAACAGCTATTTCAGCAATAGCGACCTTGCCTCCAGTGGGATTCCTGAAGGTGCCGAACTGACGCTGCTGGACAAATACCACAGCCAGTTGCCGCCCGATCTGTTCACCAAGCCGTTCCAGCTTCCGGTTACCGACGGGTCCGGCACCAACCGCGAGCAACTGCGCGCCGCGTTGGCGCTGCTGGAGCAGGCCGGTTGGAAAGTGAAGGACCGCAAGCTGGTCGATGCCAACGGCAACCCGTTCACTTTCGAGATCCTGCTGGATCAGCCGACGTTTGAGCGGGTGTCCCTGCCCTACGTGCAATGGCTGTCGCGACTGGGGATCGAAGCGCGCGTGCGAACGGTCGATCCGGCGCAGTTCCAACGGCTGATCGATACCTATGACTTCGACATGATCGTGGTGTCCTACGGCGAGTCGGAAAGCCCCGGCAACGAGCAGGCGGGCTACTGGACCTGCGACAGCGCGAAGGCCGAAGGCGGCTACAATTTGATGGGCGTTTGCAGCCCGGTGATCGATGATCTTGTGCATAACCTGATCGCCACCCCTGATCACGCACACCTGATGGTGGCGACGCATGCGCTCGACCGGGTGCTGCTGGCGGGCTGGTACGTGGTGCCGCACTGGTATCTGCAGTCGGTGCGGGTTGCCTACTGGGACCGCTTCGGCCGGCCGGATAAACCGGTGCGCACGGGACTTGCTTTCGATAGTTGGTGGGTCGACCCGGTAAAGGCCGCCGCCATCGACGCCGCCAGGCGCAACGGGCCATGAGGCGGGGTGGGCAGGCCAGGGCTCTGCCCTGGACCCGCAAAGGGGCCGACGGCCCCTTTGATCCCGATAATTTAAGGCGGTGGGACAGGAGGGGGCAACACAGTTGTTGCAACCGACACGGTCGCCCCCTCCTGTTCCACCGCCTTATACCGGGGTTCCAAGGGCCGCCGGCCCTTGGCGGGGTCGAGGGGCGGAGCCCTCGCCTTGCCCATGGCGCCTTGGGCTGATGGGGACCTATCTGCTTCGGCGGCTGTTGCTGGTGATTCCGACGTTGTTCGGCATTATCGCTATCAACTTCGTCGTCGTGCAGTTCGCGCCGGGTGGACCGGTGGAGCAGATGATCTCCGAATTGAAGGGGCGCACCGGCGCGGTCATGGGGCGGATGACCGGCGGCGACGCGGCCGAAACGATTCCAACCAATGAACGCGGCTATCGCGGTGCGCGGGGTCTGGATCCGCATGTGATCGCCGACATCACGAAGATGTTCGGCTTCGACAAGCCGGCGCCGGAACGTTTTGCCCTGATGCTGCGCGATTACCTGACCTTCAACCTGGGCCGCAGCTTCTTTCGCGACGAGCCTGTACTGCAACTGATCAGAGAGAAAATGCCAGTCTCAATCTCGCTCGGTTTGTGGTCTACCCTGCTGGTGTATTTCGTTTCGATTCCGCTTGGCATCGCCAAGGCGGTGCGTGACGGCAGCCGTTTCGACGTGGCCAGCAGTGCGGCGGTGCTGATCGGTTATGCGGTGCCGGGATTCCTGTTCGCCATCCTGCTTGTCGTGCTGTTCGCCGGGGGCAGCTTCGTGCAGTGGTTTCCGTTGCGCGGGCTGCACAGCATGGGAACCGAAAACTGGAGCGCTCCGGCCCGCATCGTGGATTATCTTTGGCATATGGTGTTGCCCACCGTGGCGATCGTCGTCAGCGGGTTCGCCGGACTGACCGTGCTGACCAAGAATTGCTTCATGGAGGAGATCCGCAAGCAGTATGTCATTACTGCCCGAGCCAAGGGTGCCAGCGAGCAGCGCATCCTGTACCGGCATGTGTTCCGCAACGCGATGCTGCTGATTATCGCCGGGTTTCCGTCGGCGTTCATCGGCATCCTGTTCTCTTCGGCGTTGCTGGTCGAGATCATCTTTTCGCTGGATGGCCTTGGGCTGCTGGGATTTGAATCGGCGATACGGCGCGACTACCCGGTGATGTTCGGCACCCTTTACATGTTTACCCTGCTCGGTTTGCTGATGCAGATCGTCGGCGACGTGCTTTACACCATCGTCGATCCGCGCATTGATTTCGAGGCCAGGCAATAGTGCACCTCTCGCCGCTGACGCGCCGGCGCCTGGCGATCTTCCGCGCCCACAAGCGCGGCTATTGGTCGCTGTGGATTTTCCTGGGATTGTTCGGCCTGACGTTGTTCGCCGAGTTCCTGGCCAACAACCGCCCGATCGTGATCCGCTACGACGGACACTGGTATTTTCCGGTGCTGGAGGACTACAGCGAGGACACCTTCGGCGGCGGCTTCATGCCGACCGAGGCGGACTACACCGACCCCGAGGTGCAGGAGGCGATCAACGCCGGCGGCTGGATGATCTGGCCGGCGATCCGCTACTCGTATAATACGGTAGTGAAACGGCCGTCGACCCCCGCGCCGTCACCGCCGGACAGCAAGAACCTGCTGGGGACCGACGATCAGGCGCGCGACGTGCTGGCACGGGTCATCTACGGATTTCGCATTTCGGTGCTGTTCGGGTTCACCCTGACGGCGATTTCCTCGGTGATCGGTGTCGCCGCCGGCGCCATCCAGGGCTTTCGTGGGGGCCTGGTCGACCTGTTGTTCCAGCGCTTCATCGAGATCTGGTCGGGGATGCCGCAACTTTATCTCTTGATCATTCTGGCCAGCATCATCACACCGAGTTTTTGGATTTTGCTGGTGTTTCTTTTGCTGTTCAGTTGGATGAACCTGACGGGCGTCGTGCGGGCCGAGTTCCTGCGTGGGCGAAACCTGGATTATGTCCGAGCGGCGAAGGCTTTGGGGGTTTCGGATGCGGCGGTGATGTGGCGGCATATATTGCCTAACGCGATGGTGGCTACGCTGACGTTCCTGCCGTTCACCTTGTCGGGTTCGGTTACCATTCTGGCGAGCCTCGATTTCCTTGGCTTCGGCCTGCCGCCTGGGTCGCCGTCGCTGGGCGAACTGGTGTCGCAGGGCAAGAACAACCTGCAGGCCCCGTGGCTGGGCATCACCGCGTTCGTGGTGCTGGGCGGGTTGCTGACCCTGCTGGTGTTCGTCGGCGAGGCGGTGCGCGACGCATTCGATCCGCGCAAGGGATCGCGGATCGGTTCGCGCAAATGAGCCTTGTGACGGTTCAGGACCTGACTGTCAGCTTCGGCGATCGCGTCGTGGTGGATTGTGTCGGGTTCACGCTGGATCGGGGCGAGACGCTGGCGCTTGTTGGCGAAAGCGGCTCCGGCAAGTCGCTTACCGCGCTGTCGCTGTTGCAGTTGCTGCCACCGGGGGCGATCTGCGGCGGCCGGGTGGTGGTGGATGGCCAGGCAGTGATCGGAGCGGGTGACAAGTTGCTGCGCCGGCTGCGTGGTGGCGTTGCCGGCATGGTGTTCCAGGAGCCGATGACCAGCCTTAATCCGTTGGCCAGGATCGGCAAACAGATCGCCGAGGCGGTCCAGTTGCATCGGCGGGTGACGCCGGAGGCGGCGCGTGTGCGCGTCATCGAGTTGCTCGACGAGGTTGGCTTTCCGGATGCGTCGCACCGGTTGGATGCGTTTCCGCATCAGCTTTCCGGCGGGCAGCGGCAGCGGGTGATGATCGCGATGGCGCTGGCCAACGACCCGGCCCTGCTGATCGCGGACGAACCGACGACGGCGCTGGACGTGACGATCCAGGCGCAGATCCTGAGGCTGCTGGCGGCGGAAAAACTGGCTCGGGGGCTGGCGCTGCTGCTGATCAGCCATGATCTTGCGATCGTGCGGCGTTACGCCGACCGGGTCTGCGTGATGAAAGATGGGGCCGTTGTGGAGGCGGGCCTGGTGTCGGAGGTGTTCGAGGCCCCAAACCATCCCTATACGCAGATGCTGCTGGCCGCCCAGCCGCGCGGATGCCCTTTGGCGCTGCGCCCGGGTGCGGCGACGCTGATGCAGGGAACCGGGGTAAAGGTGCATTTTCCGATTCGCCGCGGCGTGCTGCGCCGGACCGTGGGATATGTCCGAGCGGTCGATGGTGTCGATGTTGTCGTGCATGAGGGCGAGACGGTTGGGTTGGTCGGCGAGAGCGGGTCCGGAAAGTCCACCATGGGGTATGCGCTGCTGAGGCTGGTGCAGGCGCAGGGATGCATCCGGTTCGACGGGGTGGATCTGGCCGAGTTGGACAAGAAACGTTTGCGGCGATTGCGCGCCGACATGCAGATCGTCTTCCAGGACCCGTTCGGCAGTCTGTCGCCGCGGATGACAGTCGCCGAGATCGTTGCCGAGGGGCTTTCGGTGCATGAGCCTTCCTTGACCCGCTGGCAGCGCGGCCTGCGGGTGGCGGAGGCGCTGGAGGAAGTCGGTCTCGCCAACGACATTGGCGACCGCTACCCGCACGAGTTCAGCGGCGGTCAGCGGCAGCGCATCGCGATCGCTCGCGCCATGGTGCTGAAACCTCGGTTCGTGGTGTTGGACGAGCCGACCAGCGCGCTGGATATGTCGGTGCAGGCGCAGATCGTCGATCTGCTGCAGCAACTGCAATGCGACCATCATCTCGGGTATTTGTTCATCAGTCACGATCTGCGGGTGGTGCGGGCGCTGGCGCATCGGATCGTGGTGCTGCGCCATGGTCTTGTGGTTGAGCAGGGTCCGGCCGACGAGGTGCTGTCACGGCCGCAGCACGATTACACGCGGGCGCTGATGGCCGCTGCGTTCACACTGGATGCCGATGACACCGGGGTGGTGGAGGAATGAGGGGGGGGCCCCCGGGGTGGACATATTGGCTAATCGTGCGAGGTATCTCATAACGCAGCAGCCCTCCTGGCGAGGGAGCGACCAGCGGTGATCCGCCAGAACTGCCGAACCTCGTTTATCCAACCCACATAACTAAAAGAAGTTGAGCGATGACAAACGAACAGGACGCACCGGCGATGACCGACGGGTTCCACCGTGTGGTGGATGCCCTGAAACTCAATGGAATTGACCCTCTTGTCGGGGTCGCCGGGATACCGATCACGGACCTGGCGCGATTGGCGCACGCGGAGGGGA
>JAQGHW010000258.1 GCA_028291505.1 Rhodopila sp.
GGGTCGTAATGACCTTCACCGGTACTTTCGCCAGCAAGTCAGCGAAGCGGCCCTTGCTGACGAAGGCTCGCATGAGACGACCATCATCCAGGCGTGAAAGTATCCGCGGCGGAATGCCTCCGCCCAAATATACGCCACCGGTGGCAAGGACCTTCAGGGCGAGGTTACCCGCCTCGGCGCCGAGAATCGAAACAAAAAGATCCAGCGTTGCCCCGCACAGTGCCTCGGCTGGATCCTGCATCGCCGCTTCGACAATGATTGGAGTACGGTCCGGCGCCTGCGCCAAGATCGCAGCCAAGGCCGCTGGTTCCGGCGCGAACTTACTATCGCGCAAAAAATCGTAAATATTCGGCAACCCACTTCCGGAGCAGACCCGTTCGTAGGCGACATGACCATAACGGTCGGACAAATAGTGCCGCAATGCGGCCTGGGTCTCGTCGGTAGGAGCAAAATCGGCATGGCCGCCCTCCGAGGAACAGGCCACATATGTGCTACCGTTCCAAATCGAAAATGCCTCCCCCAGTCCAGTCCCAGGGGCAATTACAGCCATCGGACCATGCGGATCCGCGCGCCCTTCGTTAATCGTATGCACATCTTCCGGAAGCAGATGCGGGACCGCGTAAGCGACCGCCTTGAGGTCGTTCAGCAACATCACTCGTTTCAGGCCGAGCGTCTGCTCCATCATCCCTTCGTCCAGCACCCATGGCAGGTTCGTAAGGTGCGCTCGGCCGTTGATGACAGGGCCGGCTACATCAAAGCATGCCGCTTCGACAGGCCGATTTGTTTGTTCAATAAAAGCCCGAACGATATCCTCGAGACTGTGGTAATTGGCGCTGTGGAACTCGGCTTGCGCGATCGGCTTGCGCGCTCCGGATTCCGGGACATAGAGCGCCAGCAAGGTCTTAGTGCCACCAATATCGCCGGCAATCAGCATCCGCCTGTTCCCTCACAGCAGAAAGTTTCCTGAGCTACAACGGTTTCGTTACCCATTGGGACATCGCTCTCTGGCTTCTGTCGCCACACTGTGTTCCTCCGTCAATTGGTTGTCTACCTCCGGCAGCGACCCTTCGACGCAGGTGGCGCGGTTCGGATCGATCGCGATCGCCGCGACCTGAAGGGCATCGCGCAACACAACCAACTATGCTTGGTGGAGGCGTCTCGATCGTCAGCACGCGCCGCCCCGAGGCATACCCGCAGGTCACTCTCCGTGTCCCCTCGACGCGCTGGTGGCGGCAACCTCAAGGCCAGTAAGTCGTCGATAATTGGGAACAACACTTCGCCAAGCTGTCATCATCACGAACTGGTTTTCTAGGTCGCGCCGGGTTGATTTGAATGTCCAAGGGGCACAACGCATTCCGCGACGTGGTATCTACCACTGATTTGACAAGGTCACGCGCGCCCGCCATCTAAGCTTCCTCCCAACAACATGTGGGACGTCACCTTGACCAAAGCAGTCATTCTCGCCGGCGGTTACGGCACCCGCCTAATGGAAGAAACCGACGCCCGTCCCAAACCGATGGTCGAGATCGGCGGCAAGCCGATCATCTGGCACATCATGAAGATCTACTCCGCGCACGGGATTAATGATTTCATCATCTGCCTGGGATATAAGGGCTACATGCTGAAGGAATATTTCTCCAACTACTACCTGCACATGACGGACGTGACCTTCGACATGAGCAATAACACCTCGACGATGCTCGAAGGCAAGGCGGATAAATGGAAAGTCACGCTCGTCGATACGGGACAGGACACGATGACCGGCGGGCGGTTGAAGCGCATCACCCCGCACCTCGATAATGAAGACTTCTGCATGACCTATGGCGATGCTGTCAGCACCGTGGACATCAGCAAGACGATCGCCTTCCACCGGTCCCACCGCAAGCTCGCTACGGTGACGGCGGTTCGGCCCCCCTCCCGCTTCGGCGCACTCGACATCCACGATGGCACCGTCCGTGGCTTCCGCGAAAAGCCGCTCGGCGAGAACCAGTGGATCAATGGCGGGTTCTTCGTGCTGTCCCCTAAGGCCCTCGACACGATCGAGGACGATCAGACGGTTTGGGAAAACGCCCCAATGGAAACCCTCGCGCGCACAGGACAGCTCAAAGCCTACGAACATGACGGTTTCTGGCAACCCATGGATACGCTGCGGGACAAGCGCATGCTGGAGGCCTTGTGGAATAAAGGCCAGGCGCCGTGGAAGATCTTTTGACGCCCGATCCTGGTTTCTGGCGCAATAAGCGGGTCTTTCTCACCGGCCAGACCGGATTCAAGGGAACTTGGCTCGCATTTTGGCTTACCCACCTCGGGGCCACAGTGCGTGGCTATGCCCTGGCCCCGGCCTCGGCCGACAACCTGAGCCTCAACACCAACCTGGCCGACCGAATCGAGAGCCTGCACGGCGATATTCGCGATGCCCCGGCTCTGGATGCCGCTATGTCCGGTTTCGCTCCAGACATTGTGCTGCACCTGGCCGCCCAAGCGTTGGTGCAGAAATCCTACCGCGACCCGGTCGAGACCTTCGATATCAACGTCACCGGCACCATCCGTGTGTTGGAGGCAGTGCGGCGCTGTCCGACAGTGCGGGCGGTCGTCGTGGTAACCACCGACAAATGCTATGAGAACCGCGAATGGGTCTGGGCTTATCGGGAAATCGAAGCGTTGGGCGGCAGCGATCCTTACAGCGCCAGCAAGGCGTGCACGGAACTCGCCGTTGCCGCCTGGCGCGTATCGTTTTTCGACGGCACGAAGGTGGCACTGGCCTCGGCCCGCGCCGGGAACGTGATCGGCGGCGGCGACTGGGCCGAGAACCGTCTGATCCCCGATTGCATCCGCGCGATGACGGCCGGCCGCACCATCGAAATCCGCAGCCCGCACGCGACACGACCCTGGCAGCACGTCCTGGAACCGCTATGCGGCTATCTGTTACTCGCCGAACGCTTATGGAACGACGGCGCGGCGGTCGCCGAAGCCTGGAATTTCGGCCCAGCCATGGTTGATGCGAAACCCGTGGGTGACATCGTCGACCGGGTCACGCGTCTATGGGGCGAAGATGCCTCCTGGCAAGCGGTCGCCACACAGGGCGGGCATGAGGCTGGTTTGTTGGCAGTCGATGCCGCCAAGGCACAGACCCGTCTGCTTTGGCAGCCCCGGCTTCGGCTGCAGACCGCGCTGGAATGGACCATCAGCTGGTATAAACGCCACCACAGCGGGCACGCCGCCTTGGCCCTCGTGCTCGATGACATTGCCCGCTACGAACGGCTTGGAAGCGCCTAGCCATGACCGGTTGTCGTTTCTGCGCCGCGCCGCTGACGCAGACTTTCGCCGACCTTGGCATGGCCCCTCCGTCAAATTCCTTCGTGGCGCCTGAACACGCTTCGGCAATGGAGCCATTCTATCCGCTGCATGCGTTCGTCTGCGATCAATGTCATCTGGTGCAGCTCGAAGAATTCGAGACGCCAGAGCAGATCTTTAGCAATTATCTGTATTTCTCGTCCTTCTCCGATTCCTGGCTGAAGCATGCCGAGGCCTACACCGACCAAATGATCAGTCGCTTCGGTCTGGGGGCCGGGTCGCAAGTCGTAGAGATCGGCAGCAACGACGGCTATCTGCTGCAGTACTTCAGGGCCCGCGGCGTGCCGGTGCTGGGCGTGGAGCCGGCGGCAAACGTGGCCGCGGCAGCAACGGCTCGGGGGATACCAACCGACGTCTCATTCTTCGGCGTCGCGACCGCGCGCCGGCTGAAATCGTCCGGCATCGAACCAGACGTGATCGCTGCCAATAACGTCATGGCCCATGTGCCGGACCTCAACGATTTCGTCGAAGGTTTTTCGACATTGCTCAAGCCCGGCGGAGTGGTGACCGTCGAATTCCCGCATCTGTTGCGGCTGATGCAACAGAATCAGTTCGACACGATTTACCACGAACATTTTTCCTATTTCTCGCTGCTGACGGTTGAGCGTGTATTCGCTCGTTACGGACTGCGCCTGTTCGACGTGCAAGAAGTGACCACACATGGCGGTTCGCTTCGTATCTTTGCGACCCAGAGCAACGATTCGACCCATCCCACCACGGATGCTGTCGCAAAGGTCCTGGAAGACGAACGAGCCGCGGGGTTGGGTCGACGGGAAGCCTACGCCGCCTTCGCGGAGCAGGTGATCGACACTAAGACCGCATTGCTCGCTTTCTGCATCCAGGCTCGACGCGAGCGAAAAACGATCGCCGGCTATGGCGCCCCGGCCAAGGGTAATACGCTGTTGAACTACTGCGGTGTCGGTCTCGAATTCATCCCCTTTACTGTCGATCGGAGTCCCCACAAGCAGGGAAAGCTGCTTCCGGGAGTGCATATACCGATCCGAGCACCAGAAGCCATCTTCGAAGTAAAGCCGGATTACGTCCTGATCCTGCCGTGGAACCTGGCCGATGAAATCGTCGCGCAAATGGCCGGCGTTCGTGACTGGGGCGGGCAGTTCGTCGTTCCTATACCGACGGTGCGGATTATCTGATGCGCTTCACAGCCGCCGCCCTGCCCGGTCTGGTCATCGTGGACATTGCCGCGATGCGCGACGATCGTGGCCATTTCGCGCGGACCTTCTGCGCAGAAGAATTCGCCGCGGCCGGCCTGCCCACTGTCTTTCCACAGTGCAACGTCTCCTTCAACGCACAACGGGGCACACTACGCGGACTGCATTGGCAGGCGGACCCTTTCCCCGAAGGGAAGCTGGTCCGCTGCACCCGCGGAGCAATCCTGGACGTGGCGGTCGATCTGCGCCCCGATAGCCCGACCTACCAAAGCTGGTTCGGCGTCGAACTCACGGCCGACGACGCACGCGCGCTCTACATCCCAGCGGGATTCGCCCATGGCTTTCAAACCCTGGCCGATGCGTCGGAAGTGTTCTATCAGATGAGTGAATCCTACCGGTACGACCTGTCGCGCGGGGCGCGCTGGAACGATCCCGCGTTCGGCATCGACTGGCCCATCGCCAACCCGATCCTCTCGCCTCGCGACGCGACCTATCCCGACTACCCACCGTAACCGGCCCGAACCGCGATCCTGTCACCGGCACGGGCTGCTGCTGATGGCGTGGCTTTGAGGCCCATGCCATCGGGCCTGCCCTTCTGGCCCCGCGCCTCCCCTCAGGCTCAAACGTCGCTGGGACTCAGCGTCATCATCATTTCCGCTGAATGCTTATGGACCTCGGCTTCACGTTCCAAGGTTTTTGGGAACCGGCTTCGCCGCGCCTGGACCAGTACTTGCTTGGCCTTCCCCTCGTGCCAATCGCGGGCGGCAAGGATCGCCGCGTCCCAGCCCCGCTGAAACTCGGCGCTGTTCTCGTCGGAAGCTTCCGCCATGACCTTCTCCTGTGGCTCCAGGTCGGGAAAATGGCCCAAACCCAAACGCCGACTGAACCAGACAGCGGCACCGCCGGCAATCAACCCCCAGTCATCGCGCGCAGGCTGTCGCAGCGGCCAGCGGGCTGACCGGCTTTACCCGGAGCGCCGGCGCTTTCACACGAAACCACACGCCCGAATGCACCGCGTACCCCAGAGTTGCGCCGTAGACCAGCAGCGCCAACGCTAGAAATCCGAACATCCACTGCAGCGAGCCAGTCAGATGCAGCGCCAGCCCGCCGCCGCCGACCGCGATCAACATTCGGCACAGCCCGGCCAGCAGCGGCCACAGCAGGCGCCCCGCACCCTGGGAAGCGAAGTACAACGATAAGCCAAGACCGAAGAAGCCGTACGCCGGTCCGACCGTGCGCAGATAGCTGTAGCCGATCTCCAGCATCTGCGGATCGTGGCCGAACAGGCCTAGCCACGCGTAGGGCCAGATGGCCGCGGCGATGCCGATGATCTCGGTCAGCAGGAAGGCCATGGCCCCTCCGGTCAGTGCGATACGCAGCGCCCGCTCCGGCTGGCCCGCGCCGATATTGGTGCCGACCAGCGCAACCATCGGGCCGCCAAAGCCGAACGCCACCGGAATCAGCAGATATTCCAACCGCCCGCCGGTGCCGTAACCAGCAACGCCGGCCGGTCCCGCCGCCGCGCCAACCAAGGCGGTGGTCAGCAGGATCGTCAAGCTGGTCTGCAGTGCACTGATCGAGCCGACCGCCCCAACCCGCAGGATGTCGGCCAGCATCGACCATCGCAGCCCGGCCCATCGCATTCGCACGACGCTGCGTCCGGCCAGGATATACCAGCCCAGCACGGCTGCGGTCAGTGCGTTGGTCAGCAGCACGGCCGCGGCGCCGCCCTCGATGCCCATGGCGGGAACCGGGCCAAAGCCAAAGATCAGCGCTGGGGAAAGCGGCACCAGCAGAACGACGCCGATGCAGATCGCCATCGCGGGCACGAACATGTTGCCGGTGCCGCGGATCACGCTGGCCAGCGCATTCGATAGCCAGACCAGCACGGTGCCGCCGAACACCACATTTGAATACAGCATCGCAGCTTCCAGGGAGCCGTCCCGCCCACCCAACGCAGCATAAAGCGGCCGTCCAAACATCAGCACCAATGCCGAAAAGAACAATCCCAGCGCGACGTTGATCAAGATGGCGTGGATCACCAGCGCGTCCGCATCGTGTCGCCGGCCGCCGCCAAGCGCACGTGCGATGGCCGAGGCGATACCGCCGCCCATGGCACCGCCTGAGATCATCTGCATCATCATGAAGCCGGGAAACACCAGCGCCATGCCGGTCAGCGCATCGCTGCCAAGGTGCGATACCCACCACGTCTCGATCAGCCCGGTCGAGGCCTGCGCCGACATCACCAGGATGTTCGGCCACGCCATACGGAGCAGCGTCGGCACGATCGGGCCGTGCAGCAGCTTGCGCGTCCGCGGACTCATCGGTGGCACAACCTGATTCGGCATCGCGCCCGCCACGGCGTCCGTGGACGTTCTGTTTGCTGCTGTAATCATGGGGTGGTTACCTGGCTGAAAAATGCACGTTAGCGACAATCCCAAAAGCTATCATTATGATAGTAACATGCCGCAACGATGGTGTCAACAATCATTCAAACAGTCCAATACGGGATTTGGTTCGCCGGCAGGCGCTTCAGAACTGACGCCGTGCCGTCTATGATGAACGGTCGGCGTCAGCCCGGACGGCGCTTTCAGGCCACCGTCACTTCAGGCGGCCTCCGCTACCGTCGGCTTGCCATCCGACACGGTGGTGCGGTGCATGTCGCGCACCTGCGTCTCGTCGTACTCCCTGGCGCGATGCATCGTACAACGATTGTCCCACATCGCCAGGTCGCCAACCGTCCACCGGTGAGTATGAACGAACTCTCGCTGCGTGGCGTGTTCCATCAGGTCCATCAGCAGCATACGGGCCTCAGGCTCTTCCATCCCCTGTATGCGGCCGGCATGTGACGACAGGAACAACGACTTGCGCCCGGACCCCGGATGCGCCCGCACTAGAACCTGCGGCACTGGGGCCATCTTCACTCGCTCTTCCTCCGACCAGTCGGTGAAGGCGATTTTCGCCCGGGAGAATAATTGGGTGTGTTCGCAGATCAGCCCTTCCAGGCGCGCTTTGGTCCGGTCCGGCAGGGCGTCCCACGCCGCGCGCATGTCGGCGAACTGGGTTTCTCCACCTTCGGTCGGGATTGCGCGCGCGGACAGCAGAGAAAACCGTGCCGGCACCCGTTTGAAGCTACTGTCGGAATGCCACAGCCGATTGCCGAGCGCGTTGAGCCGCAGCCGGTCGTCCTTCCGCCGAATCCGGTTGTCCTGATCAAGATTGGAGACATCCGCGACGTGCGGATCAAGCCGCGACACGTAGTCCTTGCGATAGACCTTGACGGTGGTTTCCAGGTCGCCGAAGCGGCGGCTGAACGCCATTTGCTGTTCGTCCGTGATGAATTGTCCTGGGAATACCAGGACGCCGAAACGGTTGATCGCAACGTTGATCTCGGCGACGGTCGCCTCGTCCAGCGGCTCACGCAGGTCGACACCGGTTACCTGACCTACAAAGACCGGATGCAGCTGCTTCACGATAACCGCCATGGTCATCTCCCGTCCGTTTTTCCATTCCCGCCATCCTGTTCCCAGGCTTGGCCGAGGTATGGTGGCGCGCTCCCTGGGGAGCGGTCAAGAACAGCTCGGACCGCGAATAAATAAACCACTGTCGGTACCGTGCACATTTGCTAACGTAACTTCCATAAGCCCGCGGCACGTCGGGCGAGGGAGGAAAATATGACACGATGTCAGATCGGCCGCCAATATCGTGCGGCCACGTTCATGATAGCGATCCTGATCAGCGGCCTGGTTTCAGTCCGGGCAACTGCACTCGAACCGATCCTTATCGGCTTCGGGGAGTCACAGACCGGCAGCCTCGCGGCGATCGGCAAGTCGGGCATCCTCGCAACCGAAATCTGGGCCGAGCAAGTAAATGCCGCGGGCGGTCTGCTCGGGCGACAAGTCAAGCTGATCACCTACGACACGCAGAGCAGTCCAGCCAACGTGCCTGGCCTCTACGTCAAGTTGCTGGACGTCGATCATGTAGATATCGTGATGTCCGGGTATTCAACCAATATGGCGGCGCCCGCCATGCCGATCGTCATCAGCCATAACAAGCTGTTCCTCAGCCTGTTCGCGCTCGCAGTGAACAGCGAGTTCCATTACCCGCGCTGCTTCGCGATGATTGCCACCGGACCGGATCCGAAGCGTGCATTCTCGCAAGGATTCTTCGACATCGCGATGAGCCTCAGCCCGAAGCCCGAAACCTTGGCCATTCTGGGTGCCGACGCGGAATTCGCCCGCAACGCGACCGACGGCGCGCGGGTGAACGCCAAAACCGCGGGACTGAAGATTGTCTACGATGGCAGTTATCCGCCAACAACCACCGATTTTACCCCCGTGGTACGGGCCGCACGCGCGACGAATCCTGACGTTGTCTACGTCGCTTCCTACCCGACCGACAGCGCGGGCATCCTTCGTGCCGCTGCCGAAATGGGCCTGAATGCACGGCTCTTCGGGGGAAGCCTTGTCGGCCTGGCCTCCGCGGCAATGAAGACGCAGCTTGGCCCTTTGCTGAATGGCGTCGTCCTGGGCGAGCAATGGGTCCCGGCCCCAACCCTGCAGTTTCCCGGCGTCATGGATTTCCTTCAAATCTATCGTGCCAAGGCCCACGACGCAGGCGTCGATCCGTTGGGCGTGTTCCTGCCGCCCTTCGCCTACGCCCGGATGCAGGTGCTGGAGCAGGCGGTCACCGCGACGGGCTCACTGGATGACGGCAAGTTAGCCGATTACATCAGGACACATGACTTCAAGACGGTCGTTGGGAACGTGGCCTATGGCAAGGACGGAGAATGGGCGGACTCGCGACTGGTCTGGACCCAATTCCAAGGGATCAAGAACAACGATCTCGCACAATTCATGGAATCGTCCACCGAGGTTGTGGTGCTACCGAAAGCCGCGCGCTCCGGCGAACTGATCACACCCTATCAGGCCGGCAGCCGATGATGCTGTGTTGGCAATACCGACGGTTTCAAGCTGACTGTCGAAAAAGAGGGTAGCACAATGATCCCAGCACTCGATATCGATCCATTCTGCACGGCATTCTTCGACGATCCGTATCCGGCGCATGCGGCAATGCGGGACGCGGGCCCGGTCGTCTATCTGCCGCGCTACGATATCCATGCGGTGGCACGATACGACGACGTGCGCGGCATGCTGATGGACTGGGGCAGCTACACCAGTGCCCGCGGTGTCGGAATCTCCGACTTTGCGAAGGAGAAGCCCTGGCGCCTGCCGAGTCTTTTGCTGGAGGCGGATCCGCCGCTGCACGACCGGACGCGGAAGCTGATGGACAAGGTGCTGTCGCCGGCAGCGATGCGTGGGTTGCGCGAGCCCTTCACCACCGCGGCCGAGGCTTTGATCGAAGCCCTGCTGGCGCGCGGCTCGTTCGACGCGGTATCCGATCTGGCGGAGGCTTATCCGCTGACCGTGTTTCCCGACGCGGTCGGCATGCCGCCAGAGAACCGGCGATTCCTGCTGCCCTACGGCAATATGGTGTTCAATAGCTTCGGGCCTCAGAATGCGTTCTTCCAGGCGGCGGTCGCCGACGCCGAACCGGTGCTGGCATGGGTTCAGGCACAATCTCGGAGGCAGGCGCTGTCGCCCAACGGCTTCGGTGCAGCCATCCACGCGGCGGCGGATGACGGCGACATTTCGACCGGTGAGGCAGAGGTTCTGGTGCGCTCCCTGCTGACCGCGGGAGTCGATACCACGGTCAACGGCCTGTGCGCCGCGGTGTACTGCCTGGCGCGGTTCCCCTCGGCGTTCGACCAACTGCGCGCGGACCCGTCATTGGCTCGCGCGGCGTTCGAGGAGGCTGTGCGGCTGGAAAGCCCGGTGCAGACCTTCTTCCGCACCGCGACGCGGGCGGTGACCATCGGGGAAGAAACGATCGCAGAGGGCAGCAAGGTCCTGATGTTCCTTGGCGCAGCCAATCGCGATCCTCGGCGATGGGATCGTGCCGACGACTACGACATCACGCGGCGCAACGCCGGCCATGTCGGATTCGGCACCGGCATCCATGGCTGCGTCGGTGCCGTGCTTGCGAGGTTGGAGGGCGAACTTGTGCTCGGGGCGCTGGCACGCAGGGTAGCAACGATCGAGATCGTTGGCGAACCGCAGCGACGCTACAACAACACGCTGCGCGGCATGGCGAGCTTGCCGGTGCGGATGACGGCGGCCTGACCGGACGGGTGGCGTTGGAATGTGGTACGACCCGCCTGTATGAAGCGAATGCGTCCGATGCAATCCCCGAACGGCAAGCCTTGAAACTTCTCGCCCCTCAGGCAATGGTGCCGCGCGGCATTCAGGGAACCAGACGCAATGCATGATATCGTCATCCGAGGCGGCACGATCGTCGATGGGACAGGCGCAAAAAGCTTCACCGGAGACGTCGCCATCGACGGCGACCGCATTGCGCAAGTCGGTGGCAAGGCTGGCCCCGGCAAACGCGAGATCGACGCCAACGGCCAACTCGTAACGCCGGGCTGGGTCGATATCCACACCCATTACGACGGTCAGACCACCTGGGATCCCATCCTGGCGCCATCCTCCTGGCATGGTGCGACAACCATCCTCATGGGCAACTGCGGCGTAGGTTTCGCCCCCGTGCGCAAGGCCGACCATGATTGCCTGATAGACCTGATGGAAGGCGTGGAGGACATCCCCGGCATCGCACTGGCGGAAGGCCTGCGCTGGGACTGGGAAACATTCCCGGAATACCTCGACGCGCTCGATCGCTTTCCACGCACCATCGACGTCGCCGCCCAGGTGCCGCACCACCCGCTGCGAGTCTACGTCATGGGTGACCGCGCGGTGCGGCGTGAGATTGCCACGGCAACAGACATCGAAGCCATGAGCCGTCTGACCGAGGAAGCCCTGCGCGCCGGCGCCTTCGGTTTCACCACCTCGCGCACCGAACAGCACAAGACCACGAAAGGCGAGTTGGTGCCCGGCCGCTTCGCTGAGAACCAGGAGCTGTTCGGCATCGGCGCCGCGCTCGGTCGCACCCGCAGCGGCGCGTTCGGCATGCTGAGCGACTTCGACGACGAAGCCGGGGAATTCGAGTGGATGAGCACGCTGGCAAAATCCACCGGCCGGCCGCTGTGGTTTCTGTTGACCGACCGGTCACTGGACCCGGGTCGTTACAACCGGCTGATGAACGGCGTGCGCCAAGCCCGGGCCGGCGGAGCATCCGTAACCGCCCAGGTCGCGGGCCGGCCCGTCGGAATCATCCTCGGCCTGACGACATCGCTGAACCCCTTCGCGGCCCGCCCGGCGTTCGCGGCATTGACGTCGCTGTCCGTCAAGGATCGCCTGGCCAGGCTGCGCGATCCGAGCGTGCGCGCGGAAATCCTGGCGCAGGAAGCCTCGGAGGACCTGCTGGCGATCCTGCCGCCCCTGCAACGACCAATTGCGACAACCTGGGATCGACAATACGTGCTCGGCGATCCGCCGGACTACGAGCCTGACCAGAGCCGCAGCATCGCCGCGATGGCGGCAAAAACCAATCTGACCCCCGACGAATTCTGTTACGACTACCTGACCGCCGAGAACGGCGACCGGATGCTGTTTTATCCCGTCACCAACTACGTCCACGGCGATCACGGCGTGGTGCACGACATGATCAAGGACCCGGACACGCTCCTGGGCCTCGGCGATGGTGGCGCGCATTGCGGCTTGATCTGTGACTCCTCGCTGCCGTCCTACATGCTGACCCATTGGGTGCGCGACCGTCACCGCGGCCCGAGGTTCCCGCTGGAGTTCGTGGTGAAGCGCCTGACCAGCGAGACCGCCGACTTCTTCGGTTTCCACGACCGTGGACGGCTGGCGGTCGGCAAGAAAGCCGACGTCAATGTCGTCGATCTTGGAACGCTGCGGCTGCATCACCCGGAACTTCGCCACGACCTGCCGGCCGGCGGCAAGCGGCTGGTCCAGCGCGTCGATGGTTACGAGGCCACAATCGTTGCCGGCGTGCCGATCTTCGAACGTGGCGAGGACACCAGGGCGCGTCCGGGCAAGCTAGTTCGATCGCACGGTTAGAGCATGATCACGCTGGGCGGAACGTTCAAAGCGTGTGAATCATGCGATCAAACAAAAGGATAGAGCATTTACAGGCTGTACAGTCAGCCTGTAAATGCTCTAATCGGGGATGTGGAACCGCACCGACACCGGGCAATGGTCCGACAGCCGCTCTTTCATGACCGGGTCTGTCTCCCGGTAAGTAAGCACGCTTAGCGTGTTCGCCTGCATCCAGTTGGCGGCGGCGCCGCCAGCCAGGATGTGGTCGATGAAGTTTTCACCGCCCCAGCACGGGGAACTCCGACCCTCAGTAGCGCGCACCAGTGGCGCGGCCAGGCGCAGGTCGGCCAGCAAAGTGTCCCGGCCATCCATCCAGCGATTGAAGTCACCCAGAACGATGAACGGCATACCGTCCTGACGGCGGGCAGCAATCCATTCGGCGACCACCGGGATCTGGTCGCGGAGTTCCAGACAGGAGCGGTCGTGAGCGCGTGGCAGCGGCTGGTTGCGACAGCCGGTCTTCAGGTGGACCGCCAGGACGCGTAGGTCCAAGGACCCCAGATGCAGGGTGATATCGGCACCGCTGCGCAGGTGGTTCGTTCCAAGAGCGCTAAGGTCCGGGTTGATGTCGTATTTCAATCCTCGACGGACGACGATGCCGACTCGTTGCACCACGTGGTCGTGGGTCATGTGGATCGAGTAAAGGTCGTGCGGAAAGAGTCTTGTCGCGGCGGAAAACCCGTCGACTTCCTGGATGGCGATCAAGTCGGCGTTGAGTTCCCGCGCATATTGAGCGAGGCGGGTGAAATCCTCCTCGACGCGCGGGGTTACGTCGGAGGGCACGCCTCGGTCACCGGCTGGGCGAGTGGTCAGCCAGCTCAGGTTCCAGGTAGCGATTTTCAGCTCCGCAGAAAGCCCGGGAAGCGGGAATAACAAGGCAAGCAGGATGACCGCGAGTTTCAAGGCGCCCTGGCTCCAACGCGATAGACGGGTGTTGCATGAGCACCATCGCACAATTCGGAACCGAAAGGGTTAAGATCGCCTGAATAGCGTCTGCCTCTCACATCAGGCGGCGCCTGCATCGACAGAAACAACTCCGACCCCTGAAGAGGCGATCTACCTTCTAGGACGACAACAGCAACACGGTCTAAGCCGCCACCGGCTGCACCTCGGCGCGGGCAGCCTCCAGGCACGCCTCGACCGCCTCCCGCAGCGAACTCGTGTAAACTTCGGCCCCCACCGCCGCACGCAGCCGGTCGTCGGTCAGGATCGCCTGCTCCGCCGGCCACAGACCAACCAGAAGCCGAGCGGCGGGAAGCCGCTGGCGCAGGCGGCGGAGCAAATAGCGAAGGTGCGATGGCAGGCCGCCAATCTCCAAATAGCACAGGCAGACCATCGCCACGCCCTCGCCGTCCAAGCTGCCGAGGTGCATGCGGGATGCCGCCTCGTGCTGCAAAACACGGGCTTTCAGGCCGCTCTTGTGCAGCAACTGAGACAGCATGCTGGCCGCTGCCTCATCCAACGGCCCGCGCCCGGCAATGCAGAGCACCGGGGCCTTGGCCCGCCAGGCCGGCGGCAGGGCATCCTCCGCAATCCTCCCCAGGGCGGGATGTTTGGGCAAGTCCTGCTCGCTGCGCGACAAGCCCGTCGTGGCGCCTTCCAGCGCGTCTTTGGTGTCGGGCTCCTGATCGTCATGCTCGTCCAGATCATCGATCAGCTCCTGCATGGAGAGCTTGATCTTCTCCAGTTGCACCCCCGTAAGCACGCCTCGAGCAGCGTCATTGGCGGCGAGTTGCAAGCCCTTCACCGCGACTTCGTCATAGTAGGAGGACAGCGGGCGGTCGCGTAACAGGACCTCGGCCTGCTCGCGCGCCTCGTCAGGGTCGCCGGCCAGCATGCGCTGGTAGAAGCTCTCCACCGGCGTCAGGGCGGGACGATCGCCCAGAATGACATCAAGGAACTCCAACCGCTCGACATGCCGGCCCAGGACAACCAGGCACAATGTCAGCGGGGTGGACAGGATCAGGCCGATCGGGCCCCACAGCCAGGTCCAGAATGTAGCCGACACCACGACGGAGAACGGCGAAAGGCCAGTGCTGTGGCCATACAGCAGCGGTTCCACCACCTGGCCCATGATCACTTCGGTCACCAGATACAGCCCGGCGGTCCACACCATCATGGACCAGTCGGGGCTGACGGCCGCGGCCAGCGCCAGCGGCAATATGGCCGACAGCGGCGCACCGATATAGGGCACGAACCGCAGCAGCAGCCCGATGATCCCCCACAACAGCGGGGACGGCACACCAATCAAAAACAGGCCGCAACCGATGATGATCCCAAACGCCGTGTTGATGCCAAGCTGGATCAGGAAATATCGCGACAGCCGGCGCGCGGCATCGTTCATCGCCACCGTCGTGCGGTGCAGATCCGATGATCCGAACAGGCGGATCAGCCGGTCGCGCAGGTCTTCCCGCTGCAACAGCACGAAAATCGCCACGATCAGCACGATGGCGGTAGTCGCAAGCGGATCGACAATTGGCGCGATCACCCGCTCGGCGAGCTGGATCGGCGTCGGGTCGGGCTGGTGGACCTCCACCTGCATGGGTTTCTGATCGGTAGCTGATTTCGGCCCTTTAGGTTGGGACGCGTTCGGCTGTTCCAACTGCTGCCCAAGGCGGCGCATGACCAGGTTCATCCGGCTCAGTGCGAACCCTTGGACAGTTTCGACTTTGGATCGGATCGTCGACGCATAGTTCGGCACATCCTGCGCCAGCCCGGCGATCTGGGAACCAATCAGGCCGCCAACCGCCAGGATTATGCTCAGTGCAAGCAAAACGGCGACGATAACCGACAACACCCGGCCCAGATGGATGCGTCGCAGCAGGTTGACGATCGGCGCCAGCAGGAACGACAGCAGCACCGCCAACGTAATCGGGATCAGGACCGTACGGCCAAGATACAGGCCGGCAACCACGACCACAGCAACGGCAAGCGTAAGCAGCCCGGAAAGCCCAGGCGTCTCCGCCGGCGCAACCGAGATCGGCCGCCGCTCGGTCATCCTGCCATCGTCGGCCATGCGTTCCGCCTCGTACATAACAGCGCGTTAATGCCACGGCTGGCAGATCGTTCTGATCACATTGTCAATAGAACCGCTCCCAGGCGGTCGCGGGCTCGCTGTCCGGCAGCCAGGTCGTTGGCGTTGATAACCGCCAGCCGGAAACCGCCGGGTGGCATCGAGTGATGAGTCGGATCGCGGTCCTCATGAAACGAGATCTGCACGCTGGAAACGCCGTCGATCGCGCGCGCCTGGTCGACCGCCGACGCAGGCGGATGACGATATGCCGGCCCATGCGGACCAAACAGCACAACACTGTAACCGTCCCTTCGGTCAGAATCGCCAAACACCCATTCCCCGGACGCGTAGAGCCGCACCAACGCCTCCACCCATCCAGCGCCGTAAAGATCGGGCCATTGATCCGCGAAACGCAGATGTGCCTCGATGATACGGCTGCCGATCGTTTCAAAATTAACCATCCCGGTGTAGCCGGCGAGATGGGTCCGCGCCCAGGCGCCGCACCAGTCCTCGATATCCGGCATCGGTTCGGCGTGGATGTGCCAGTAGTCGAATGTGCCCCCGGGCGCGGTCGCCCCGGTTGCATGCCGCCACCAACGGACGTGCCCATCCACGATCGCCGCGTCCGTGCTCACGTGCGCCCCGGTCAGCAGCGTGCACCAGAAATGCCCCGGATTGAGCGAGGCCCTATAGGTTTCCGCATCCGGGATCGGCAGGCTGCCGGCGCCCATGCTGCGCAGGTTCATCATCGGCTTGGAGAACACCGGAAACCGCGGCGGGATCACGCCATGTGGCGCCGC
The DNA here is from genome assembly GCA_028291505.1 of Rhodopila sp. Classification (GTDB taxonomy): domain Bacteria; phylum Pseudomonadota; class Alphaproteobacteria; order Acetobacterales; family Acetobacteraceae; genus Rhodopila. The sequence goes on from JAQGHW010000258.1 coordinate 16,415, forward strand.
GTCCAGCCCCTGCGACAACGCCACCGCCAGCTTGTCGTAGATCCACCGGTGCCTGGGATACAGTGTCCAGGCCTCCCAGTCCTTGGTCGGAATGATCACCTCGTCCGGGCACGCGACGTTCGCGAAAAACTGAACGCGCCACGGATCGGTCTGATAAATCGGCATCAGGCCGGCACCGG
>JAQGHW010000273.1 GCA_028291505.1 Rhodopila sp.
CCAAATGGACGGGCCCGGGCGCGGGTGAACGCAAGTTTTTTTCACCACAGAGGCGCAGAGGCGCAGAGGATTTCGTGCGATGGCGGGCTTCATGCACGTGGTCCCGCAGACCGCGTCCGCTTCGCAACAAATCGGGCAGTCATTTCGGGTTCCTCTGCGCAGCCGCCACTCCAACCCTGTGCGCATACCAGTCAACCCTTCGGGCCGCTGGCATAAGTCCAGCCGCCTTGATGCAGCGCTGCTTCCAGTCGCGTCCATTCCGCCGGCGCATGTGGGATTCCGAAGCGGAGCAAGCCGGGCCTCGCCTGGAACGGCCGGGTTAGAATGCCGGCGCGGCAGAGTTGCTCGAACAATGCGGGCGCTGCGTCGTGCTGGGCCAGCCGGAACAAAGCTGTGCCGCCGGCGATGTCGCATCCGGCGGATTGCAGCAGCCGATCCAGCCGGTCTGCCTCCTGACGCAGCCGCGCCACGGCGTCGGCGAGCCAGGCTTCATCCGCCAGGGCGCGCCGCCCGATCTCGATCGCCGGGCCGGACACCGCCCATGGTCCGATCGCATCGCGCAATCGGGCGCAATCCTCGGACGATCCGGCGGCGAAACCAAGACGCAGGCCGGCAAGTCCGTAGGCCTTTCCGAACGAGCGCAAAACGATGGCTCCGGCTGAGGGCAGTCGTGGTATCAGACTGCTGTGCCGGCCAAATACGTCGATGAATGCTTCGTCGACGATCAGCCTGCCGCCGCGACGGGCCAGCGTGCCGGCGATGTGTGCCATGTCGGTTGGTGCAACGATCCGGCCGTCGGGGTTGTTCGGATTGACGACGACCCCGGCATCGAACGCGGCGAGCTCCGGCAGGGTTGATACCGCGGTGACCTCCGCCCCCGTGGCGCGCCAGGATGTTTCGTGCTCCTTGTAGGTGAAGCCGAGGATGCCGACCCGCCTCGCCGGGAAAATCCGCGGCAGCCATTGGATCAGCGCCTGGGTGCCGGGGGCGGCGGCGATCCCGGTCGGCGGCTCGGCGCCGTAGGCGGCGTGGGCGGCTGCCTCAAGCTCGGCGAGTTCGGCCGGCGCGGGCAGCCGGGTCCAGGCGGATGGCGGGATGGCGCCCACCGGATACGGCACCGGGTTGATGCCGGTTGAAAGGTCGATCCAGGGTTCGGGGGCGTCCGGGAACAGGCGGCGAGCCGTATTGATGTTGCCACCATGATACCGTAGTTCGCGCGCGCCGTCCGGAACCGTTTCCCGCAAATCCATGCACCATCTTTCCAATGTTGAACTGGCGCTGGCCGCTCTCCTGCTGGAGGCGACGATCGGCTATCCGGCCTTCATCTACCGCGCGATCGGGCACCCTGTCATCTGGATGGGCGCGCTGCTGGCCGGCCTGGAAAAGCGGCTCAATCGGTCGTCCGATGCGGACGGCCGGCGACGGATGTTGGGGGCGTTGACCCTTGTCGTGGTGCTCTGCGTGACGGCGGGCGCGGCGGTTGGCCTCGGGCGAATTCGTTCGCTTGGGCCGCTCGGGGTGGGCGTTTTGATCCTGGTCGCCACCAGCCTGCTGGCGCAGCGCAGCCTGCACGATCATGTGCGCGCGGTCGCGAATGCGCTGGCGACCGACGGGCTGGACGCGGGTCGTCGCGCCGTATCGTTGATTGTCGGCCGCAATCCGGCGCGGCTGGACGAAGCCGGTGTGGCGCGCGCGGCGATCGAGAGCCTGGCGGAGAATTTCTCGGATGGCATCGTTGCGCCTGCGTTGTGGCTGGTGGTGGGAGGCCTGGCGGGCGTGGCGTGCTACAAGGCTACGAACACGGCCGATTCCATGATCGGTCACCGGACGCCTCAGTATGCCGCTTTTGGCTGGGCGGCGGCGCGGCTGGACGACCTGGTCAATCTGCCGGCGTCCCGCCTGTCCGCCCTGTTCCTGCTGCTGGCGGCGGTTGCTGTCGGCGCTTCGCCTTTGGGCACTGTTCGCGCTGTGTGGCGCGTCGCGGGCCGGCATCGGTCGCCCTACGCCGGATGGCCGGAAGCGGCGATGGCGGGGGCACTGGGGCTGCGGCTGGCTGGCCCGCGGGTCTATGGCGATACGCTGGTCGATGACGCCTTCATGGGGAGTGGGCGCCGCGACGCGACGGGCGCCGATATAATCCGAGCGCTGCGACTGTATAGGGCGGCGTGCGTGGTCCAGTGGCTGGTGCTGTTCGGCATCGTCGTTATCTGGCGAGGCTGAGCAGGTGGTCGAGGTCGATGTCATGGGCAAGATGAACGGCGAGTTCGTCCAGCACTCGGTCGATTTCCGCCTCGTAGGACAGCGCGCCGGATGGTGCGCCGAACCAGGACAGCAACGCGGCACGCTGGGCGTCATCGGCGAACAGCCCATGCACGTATGTGGCGCGGACGCGGCCGTCGGCTGACATCGCGCCGTCCGTCCGCCCGTCGGCGAAGCGGAGCATGGGCCGTTGGCAGTCTGGTCCTTCGGTTCGGCCGATGTGCATCTCGTAGCCGCGAAACGGTGCCTCGCCGGCGAACGAGGTGCCGCTGACCTCCTGCAATGTTTTGGCTTTGGTCAGTATCGTGTGAACGTCGAGCAGGCCGAGGCCCGGGGTGCTGCCGGGATGGCCCTCGATCCCGTCCGGATCGGCGACGAGATGGCCGAGCATCTGGAAGCCGCCGCAGATACCGAGGACCCGGCCGCCACGCCTGACATGGGCGCGCAGGTCGATATCCCAGCCGTTGCGGCGAAAATCCTCCAGATCCGCGATTGTCGCCTTGGAGCCGGGCAGGATCACCAGGTCGGCGTCGCCCGGGATTGGTTGTCCGGGCTCGATCATGGCCACGCGCAGTGATGGTTCGAGCCGGAGCGGGTCGAGATCGTCGAAGTTGGCGATGTGTGCCAGGCGGGGAACCGCCACGGTGACCGTCCCGCCGCTTTGGGTCTGGCGCCGGTCCAGCGCGACCGCGTCTTCGGCGGGAAGGCGTCCGGCGTCGCGGAAGTAGCGGATCAGTCCCAGGCTGGGCCAGCCCGAACGCTCGACGATAAAATCCATGCCGGATCGGAACAGGGCGGGATCGCCGCGGAACCGGTTGATCAGGAAACCTGATACCAGTGCTGCATCGGCCGGGTCGAGCACGGCGCGGGTGCCGACGATCTGCGCGATGACGCCGCCTCGGTCGATATCGCCGATCAGGATGACGGGTGTGCCGGCGGCGCGGGCGAATCCCATGTTGGCGATGTCGTTGTCGCGCAGGTTGATTTCGGCTGCGCTGCCGGCGCCTTCGATCAGGACGATATCGGCGTCGGCCGTCAGGTGTTTGAAGCTGGCGAGGATCGTGGGCAGCAGTGCGGCTTTCATCGATTGATAGTCGCGGGCGGTGGCGTTGCCGGTTACTTGCCCCCGGACGACGACCTGCGCGCCGATGTCGCTTTGGGGTTTGAGCAGCACCGGGTTCATGTGAACCGAGGCCGGGACGCGGCATGCTCGGGCTTGCAGAGCCTGAGCCCGGCCGATTTCGCCGCCGTCCGCGGTGACCGCGGCATTGTTGGACATGTTCTGCGGCTTGAACGGCCGAACCCGCATTCCCCGGTTGCTCAGCGCTCTGCACAGTCCCGCAACGATCAGCGATTTTCCTACGTCCGAGCCGGTGCCCTGGAACATCAAGGTGCGACAGGGTGTGGGCATTAGAACTCGATGCCCGGCTGCGCTTTCACGCCGGCTGCGAAATGATGTCTGATCAGCGTCATTTCGGTGACGAGATCGGCGATGGCGATGAGTTCGGGTTTCGCATTGCGGCCGGTGACCACGATGTTGAGGTCGTCTCGGCGATTGTTCAGGGCGGCCAGGACGTCGGCCAGGGGCAGGTAGTCGTAGCGCAGGGCGATGTTCAGTTCATCGAGCACCAGGAGGCGGACCCGGGTATCGTCCATCAGCTTGCGCGCCATGGCCCAGGCTCGTTCCGCCGCCGCGATGTCGCGCTGGCGATCCTGGGTGTCCCAGGTGAAGCCTTCCCCGAGCGTGTGCCACTCGACCAGGTCGGGGAAGCGTTCGAGGGCTTTTCGTTCGCCGGTTTGCCAGGCGCCCTTGATGAACTGGACGACGCCGACGGGCCAGCCGTGGCCCAGGGCACGCAGCACGAGGCCGAAGGAGGCGGTGGATTTGCCTTTCCCCGAACCGGTGTTGACCATGAGGAGGCCCTTGGAGGCGATGGTCTTGGATGCGACCTCGGCATCCTGGATTTGCTTGCGCCTGGCCATTTTCTTGGCGTGCCGGCGGTCGGCGTTGTCGGATTCGGTAACGGGGGTTTCGGTCAATGGTGGGTGTCCTTGCGGCGGGGACATCGTTGGCGGCAACGGAGATACTGTCCGCCAAAGCCGGTTTTACTCGAGGCGGTATGTTGCCTTGCTATCGTACGCTGGTGCGTGCGCCTTGACGAGGAGAGGCCGCCGCGCCGCTGTCGCCCGTTCGGTCAGGGCGCCGAACAGCAGGCCGATCGTGGCCCACATGACGAACTGCATGCCCAGCGACGCGACCCGGAAGTTCCATAATACCGGCGCTGGAAATCCGTCCGGCACTTCGTCGATCGCCGGAAGCAGGAGCTGGGCCGCGACGATGCAGGCGATGTAGGCTGCCATCGCAATCAAGGTGGCAGACCAGTGGCCGAACCGGGATACCAGGCGCTGCCTGGCGATGATTGCCAGAACCATGGCCGCGATCGAGATCAGTATCATCGCGAAGTATAGCGCCGTGCGGTAGCCGATGGTCTCGGGCTCGCCGATTGCCGGCGGATTGGCGGGATATTTCAAGCTTGGGGCAAGGTAGATGGCAACGAAGCCAGCGGCGCCCAGCAGGGCGGAGAGGGCGCGCGGGCTCAGGTTTCCGGTTCGGCCATTGGCATAGGCGAAGACCAGCGCGAACAGGCCGCCGAACGCGGTGCAGTAGACGGTTACCCCGGTCAGCAGGCCGAAGCTCGCCTGGACCTGGCGGGTCACCAGCTCTGGTTCAGCTGGCGTGCCGATGGGGGTGTGGGCTGCCGCTTTCCGAACGGTTTCGAAGGCTATGGCGCGATCGACCTGTGGTTCGCCGAAAACCTTGCTGAAGGCGAACACCAGCAGTCCGGCGAGAAGGCCGACGAGCATGCCTCGGATGAGAAGCGTCCTGACCATGGCGGGGCGCCGCGGTCAGTGGCAGGGGAAGCCGATCAGATGGCGGCCATCGTGCACGAATTCATGCACGTACATGCCTGGGATGAGGGCGGTGGCACCCTCTTCCGCACCGACGAAGTAGATCGCGAGCAACAGAACGGCGCCGAAAATGGCCCATGGCAGCAGGTCACGGACCGGGATGGGCGATGGGGCGAAATCAGGGACGAAAATGGTGTCGGACATGGACCTTACTCCTGGGTTTTTCGCGACCCGTTGGATGGCGTGGCTGTCAGGGGTGGGTCTGACTCTCGGGCCTCGCGGGGTGCGGGAACCGATTACAGCGGCGCGACCGTGCCGGGATTGCACCGGCTTCCAGATCCATGACTGGGTCATTTACGGAGCCTTGCTTCGGGGTGTCAATCGGAGCCGCTGGGCACGGCCGTCGAAACTGTTTGACAGGCGGGCGTCCGGCCATCAGAACCCGAGGCGGTTCGATGGTCCCTCGATCGAGAGGGTCAAACGGGAACACGGGCGGCGAGACCATCACTCGCCGAACCGCGGCTGCCCCCGCAACTGTATGTGGATAGCTGATCGCCGGGATTGCCACTGGGAAACCGGGAAGGCGGCGAAAGGCAGAGACCCACAAGCCAGGATACCGGCCAACGAACCATTGCTGACGCGGCGGGCGGGGTGCCCCGGCGCGGTTCGGAGTCTCCGCTTGGCCGGTGCATCCGGATTCGCTTTCGCACGTCGTCCCGATCCGCTCCACGCGGGAGGAGAATGCGTTGCAGACCATGGCGAAAATACCGGTCACGATCATCACCGGGTTCCTGGGGGCCGGCAAGACGACGCTGATCCGGCATGTGCTGGAGAACGCGCGGGGACGGCGGCTAGCGCTGATTGTCAACGAATTCGGCGATGTCGGCGTCGATGGGTCGATCCTCAAATCCTGCGGGATCGATAGTTGTCCGGAGGAGAATATCGTCGAGCTGGCGAATGGCTGCCTGTGCTGCACCGTCGCCGACGACTTCATTCCGGCCATCGAGGCACTGCTGACGCGCCGGCCGCAGCCGGAGCACATCATTATCGAGACCTCCGGGCTGGCATTGCCGAAGCCGCTGGTGAAGGCGTTCGACTGGCCGGAGATTCGGACTCGGCTGACGGTGGACGGGGTGATCGCGGTGGTCGACGGCGCGGCGGTCGCCGCCGGGCGCTTCGCGGACGACCCGGTGAAGCTGGCCGCCCAGCGCGCCGCCGACAGCTCCATCGATCATGAGAATCCGCTGGAGGAGGTCTACGAAGACCAGCTGCTGTGCGCCGACCTGGTGGTGCTCAACAAGACCGACCTGCTGACGGTTGAGACGGTGCGGCGCGTCGCCGCGGACATCCGGACGGCGGTGCCGCGGGTGGTCAAGATCGTCGAAACCCGGGAGGGACGCATCGATCCCGCCATCCTGCTGGGGCTGTCCGCCGCGGTGGAGGACGATCTGGGGCAACGGCCATCGCACCATGACGGCGAAGAGGGCCATGACCACGACGACTTCGAGAGCTTTGTCGTCGATATTCCGGCGACGTCCGATCCGGCCGGGTTGCTGACGCGGTTGGCGGCGATCGCGGAAAAATTCGACGTGCTGCGGATGAAGGGCTTCGTCGAGGTGTCCGGGAAGCCGATGCGGCTGCTGGTTCAGGGGGTCGGGCAGCGCTTCCGGCAGCAATTCGACCAGCCCTGGGCGCCGGGTGATGCGCGGCGCGGGCGGCTGGTGGTGATTGGTGAAAAGGGGCTCGACCGGGACGCCATTACCGCAGCGCTGGCGGGCTGAGGCTCGATCGATGCATTTGCTGCGCGTCGAGGCTCGCTCGATCGATGGTTCGGCCGAAGCGGTGGACCTTGGGCAGACGCCGGCCGATATCGTGGCGCTGTCGTTCAGCGATACCGACCTGGGGGTGCTGGCGGCTGCGTGGGAGGCGGGGAGCGGTGGGTTGCCCGGGCTGCGGCTGGCCAAC
>JAQGHW010000387.1 GCA_028291505.1 Rhodopila sp.
GTTCCGGCGTCGTCCCGATTCCGCTGACCGATGTGGCGTCGGTCAGGCTGACATCCGGTGCCTCGTTCATCTACCGCGAAGGTCAGGAACGGTACATCCCGATCAAATTTAGCGTTCGCGGCCGCGACCTGGGCACCACGGTGCTGGATGCCCAGAAGAAAGTGGAGGAAGCAGTCGCCATTCCGGGCGGCTACCACCTGGAATGGGTGGGGGAATTCGGCAATTTGCAAGAAGCGATCAGCCGTCTGGAAATCGTCGTTCCGATCGCCATCGCACTGATCTGCCTGCTGCTGTTCATCAACTTCGGTTCGCTGACCGACATGTTGCTTGCTGCCAGCGTCATCCCGATGGCGCTGATCGGCGGCATCTTCGCGCTCTACGCCACCGGAACCCCGTTCAGCGTGTCAGCGGCGATCGGTTTCGTCGCCTTGTTCGGCATCGCCGCGATGGACGGCATTATCGTGCTCACATTCTACAATGCCGCCATCGAGGCCGGGGCGAATCGCAGCGTGGCAATCCTGCGCACCTGCCACGTGCAGATGCGGCCGGTGCTGATGACCTGCATCGTCGCCTGCGTCGGCCTGCTGCCTGCCGCTTTCTCCAATGGCATCGGTTCCCAGGTGCAGAAACCGTTGGCTCTGGTGGTGGTCGGCGGCATTCTCCTGGCACCCGTCTTGATCCTGATCATCCTACCTGTGCTTATCGACGTGTTCTCCAAACGCGCCGCCGCCCGCGACTTGCTTGACGGCGTCCAGGAGCCCGCCGAATGATCAAGCCTGCGTCGATCATGCGTAATCTCGCCTTCCTCGCCCCCGTCATGCTCGTCGGTTGCACCGTCGGACCAGACTTCAAGACCTCCGCCCCACCACCCGTCCTTCGCTACACCCGCGAACCCCTGCCGTCGGCCACGGCATCGGCGCCCGTTGCGACCGGGGCCGCGCAGCACTTCACGCCCGGCGCGGATATCGCCGCCGATTGGTGGCGCCTGTTCCACTCGGAAGCGCTGAACAGCCTGGTCACCCAGGCGCTCGCCGCCAACCCAACCCTGCCGGCGGCGCAGGCCGCATTGCGCCAGGCGCTGGAAAATGTTGCCGCCCAGCGCGGTACTTACTATCCGTCGCTATCGGCCAGCTTCGATGCCAACCGCAACCTCACCCCAACCAGCACCCTCTCGCCCGCATCCTCCTCGGGCAACCCCTATTACAGCGTTATCACTCCGCAGTTGAGCGTGTCCTACGTGCCGGATGTTTTCGGCGCGAACCGGCGAGCCGTTGAGTCGCTGCAGGCCCAGGCGGACAATCAAAGATTCATGCTGCAGGCGACCTGGCTCACGCTGACCTCCAATGTCGTGGCCGGCGCAATCCAGGAAGCTTCCTTGCGCGGGCAGATCAAGGCGACAGAGGATACCGTCACCATCGAAAGGAATTTGCTGAACATCCTGCATACGCAGCAGAACCTGGGACAGGTAGCCGGCGCCGATGTCGCGGCACAGGAAGCCGCTCTGGCTCAGGCGCAGTTGCTACTGCCGCCACTGCAGAAACAACTTGCGCTGCAGCGCAATGCGCTGACCCAGCTCGCCGGCAGGTTCCCAAGCGAGGAGATCGACCAGACGTTCGATCTGGCGTCGCTGCAATTGCCGGAGGATCTACCCGTCAGCCTGCCATCCGACCTGGTCAAGCAACGACCCGACGTGCGGCAGGCGGAAGAAAACCTGCACGCCGCCAGCGCCAATATCGGCCAGGCCGTCGCGGCTCGGCTGCCGCAGGTCACGCTGACCGCCCAGGTCGGCAACAGCGCGGACAGTACCTCGAGACTGTTCACCCCGGGAACCAACTTCTGGACACTCGGCGTGGGTGTGACCCAGCCGCTGTTCGAAGGCTTTGCCCTGCTGCACAAGCAACGTGCCACGCAGGCCGCGTTCGACCAGGCCGCTGCGCAATACCGCGGCACCGTATTGACCGCGTTCCAGAACGTCGCCGATTCGATTCGGGCGTTGCAATCGGATGCCGATAGCCTGCGTGCCGCCGTGGCCTCGGAGCGCGCCTCCTCCCGAAGCCTGGAAATCGCCCGCCGGCAGTTGCAACTCGGCCAGATTGCTTATCTGTCGCTGCTGGCCGCCGAGAATATCTATGCGCAGGCGCGTTTGGCGCTGGTGCAGGCGCAGGCCAACCGTCTGGCCGATACCGCGGCGCTGTTCCAGGCACTGGGTGGTGGCTGGTGGCAACCAACGGAGGTGACGACGGCAAGCAACATGGCGCCCACCGTAGCGAAGTGAATCTGGTATCGAATCAATTATGGTGAACCGCCCGAGGGTGTTGGTTGCCGACACCGATCCAGGCATCCGCCGATTGTTGCGGAGGCATTTTGGCAGTGTCGGCTATACCGTGATTATCGCCGACCGTGGCCGCGGCGTGCTCGACCAGCTTCGGCGCAGCGCACCGGACGTGGTCATCCTGTCGAGCGAAATGGGTGACCTGGACGGCGTCGACCTGATCAGCCGCGTGCATGCCTTGACCGGCACCCCGCTGCTGGTCCTTATGCCGGCGAACGACCAGGCGACGCCGCAGGCAATTCTGGATGCCGGCGCCGATGACTGCATGGAAGAACCGTTCCTGCTTGAGGAACTGGCTGCCAGGACCCGGCGCTTGTTGCATCGAACCGGTATCCGCCTTGGTCCAAGGGTTTTGAGCACCGGTCTCGGCAAGCTTGAGATCAATTCGCTTGAGCGGAGCGTCCGCCTCGGAGGCGCGCCGCTCGCGCTGACCCGCAAGGAGTTCGATTTGCTTGCTGTGCTGGCCAATGCCAATGGCTGCACGGTAAGCCACGAAATAATCCTGAATGAGGTCTGGGGCGGCAGTGACGACAGCGCCCGGCAGAATTTGCGCCGCGTGGTCGGCAGCTTGCGCCGCAAGGTCGAGCCCGATCCGCAGCAGCCAACCTACCTGGTGAGTCTCCGAGGCAGCGGCTATCGGCTCAACGCGCGGGAAGAGCCGGGTTCGGAGATCTAATATCAGCGGCCCGTAAGACTGCTTTCAATCCGTCCCCGTCATGACAGGCAGACCGTCGGGTTGATACGCGTCATTGGTGTTCCGCACTGTGTCATCGCCGGTATGCAATCGGTAGCCGACCCCCGGTTCCGTGATAATGATCGACGGCCGATCCGTATCAGGTTCTATCTTTTGACGTAACGATCTGATGTAGATCCGCAGGTATTGCACGTCGGTGTCCTTCGCGCCCCAAACCTGGCGCAGGATGAACCCGTGGGTGAGCACCTTCCCGGCATGAGTGATGAACAGCCGCAGCAATTCGTACTCGCGCGGCGACAGCTTCACCTCAAAGCCCCGAACGATGACGTTGCGGCGGAACAGGTCGAGCTGCAGTTCGCCCACTTGGAGTACCGTCTGATCCGAGCGTGGTTGGACGCGGTATCGCTGCAAA
>JAQGHW010000425.1 GCA_028291505.1 Rhodopila sp.
GAACGCCGGCTGCATCCGCCTGCTGAGCCATGATATCCACGGCCAGGGCGCCCGGCGCATCGCACGCCGAGGCCTCGCCCGCACCTTTCAGCACGTGAAGCTGCTCCCGGAGGCGAGCGTGCTCGACAACATCGCCCTCGGCGCGCATCTGCGGGGCCGGGCCGGCATGATCCGGTCGATGCTGCGCCTGGACCGCGCCGAAGAAGCGGCGCTGCTTTGGACCGCCAGGGTACAGGCGGATCGGGTTGGGCTGGGTGACGTGCTGCACGATCCCGCCGGCAGTCTTCCACTCGGCCGCCAGCGTCTGGTCGAGATCGCCCGGGGCCTGTGCCTGGATCCCTGCATCTTCCTGCTCGATGAACCGGCCGCCGGGTTGCGTCTGCAGGAGAAACAGGCGCTGGCCAATCTGCTGCGGGCGCTGCGGGATGAGGGCATGGCGATCCTGCTGGTCGAGCACGACATGGATTTCGTCATGGGCCTCGCCGGCCGGGTCGCGGTGATGGATTTCGGTGAGAAGATCGCCGACGGACGCCCCGAACAGGTCCAGGACGATCCGATCGTGCAGGAAGCCTATCTGGGCGGTGTCGCATGACCTTGTTGGCCGTCACGGACTTGTCCGCCGGATACGGCAAGGCCAAGGTCCTGCACGGGGTGACGCTGTCGGTCGCAGCACGGCAGATCGTCGCCATCGTCGGCCCGAACGGCGCGGGGAAAACGACTTTGATGCACGCGGTAATGGGACTGCTACCGCGCGCCGGCCAGGTCTCCTTCATGGGGCAGGCGGCGGGCGACGTCGGCTGGATGGTGCAGCGAGGCGTCGTGCTGGTGACGGAAACCCGCGCGCTGTTCACCGACATGAGCGTCGAGGACAATCTTGAGCTCGGTGGCTTCTCGGTCTGGCGGCAAAGCCGGGGGCGTCAGGGTGGGCGCGAATTGCGATCGTCGATGGCGGATGTGTTCGACATCTTTCCCCGGCTGGCTGAACGCCGCCGCCAATCCGCCGGCACGCTTTCAGGCGGCGAGCGGCAGATGCTGGCGCTCGGCCGCGCCCTGATGGGGCAACCGAAACTGCTGTTGCTCGACGAGCCGAGCCTGGGGCTGGCACCGAAGATCGTGGCGGATATCTTCCGCGTGATCGGCACGCTGCGTGACCGCGGCATTGCTATCCTGCTGGTCGAGCAGAACGCTCGGGCGGCGCTACAGATGGCGGATCATGGCTATGTCCTGGAGATGGGTCGCGTGGCGCTGCACGGGCCATGTTCGGTGCTGGCAGAGGACGCGCGGGTGATCGAGACGTATCTCGGGCGCAAGCGAGAGGGGGCTGCGTCCAGTTGAAATGGGGTAGATCGAAGTCTTTGCGCGGTGCATGATCCGCTATTACCAGAGGACCACCATGGCCGAACGTTCTTTTGCCCGTGAAGTCCAGCAACTCCGCCTCGGCGCCGGCGCCGAATTTCGCGGCGAGGGCATTCTGGCGATCACCAAAGCCCTGCTGGAGAACGGTGTAGGCTATGTCGCCGGCTACCAGGGGGCGCCGATCTCCCACCTGATGGACGTGCTGGCTGATGCGTCTGATATCCTGTCCGAGCTTGGGGTCCATTTCGAATCGAGTGCCAATGAGGCGGCGGCGGCGGCCACCCTGGCCACATCCGTCATGTACCCCATTCGCGGTGCCGTTACGTTCAAGAGCACCGCCGGCACCAACGTCGCCTCTGACGCCCTGTCGAACCTGTCGTCCAGCGGCGTTACCGGCGGCGCAATGATCATCCTGGGCGAGGACTACGGCGAAGGCTCCTCCATCATGCAGGAACGCAGCCACGCTTTCGCGATGAAATCGCAGATCTGGCTGCTGGATCCGCGCCCGAACCTGCCGTCGATCGTCCGCATGGTGGAGCACGGGTTCGCGCTGTCGGAGGCGTCCAGCACTCCGGTGATGCTGGAGGTCCGAATCCGAGCCTGCCACGTGCATGGCAGTTTCATCACCAAGGACAATCGTGCGCCGCCGTTCTCGTTGACCCAGGCCCGGAATGCGCCGGTGCGCGACACCAGCCGCATTGTCCTGCCGCCCGCCAGTTTCGCGCATGAACGTGACAAGATCGCCCGCCGCTGGCCGGCCGCTGTTGAGTACATCCAGAAACACGGATTGAACGAGTTCTTCGACGGTGATTTGTCTGACGTCGGGATTATCCTGCAAGGCGGCATGTACAATGGCGTCATGCGCGCGCTGATGCGGATGGGCCTCGCCGATGTCTGGGGTGGGACGCGGGTTCCGCTGTACGTGCTGAACGTTACGTATCCACTGGTAGACCCGGAAGTTGTTCGTTTCTGTGCCGACAAGCGCGCCGTGCTGGTGGTGGAGGAGGGCCAGCCCGACTTCCTGGAACAGGCGTTGTCGCGAACGCTGCGTGAGGCTGACCTGCCGACGAGGTTGCTGGGCAAACGCGTGTTGCCGATGGCCGGCGAATACACCGTCGCGGTGCTGGAGGAAGGTGTTCGGGGCTTCTTCTCCACTACGGGCATCGCGGTTGAACTGACTCCGCGTGCCAATGCCGCCGCGGTGCTGGATGAGGAACCGGTCCGCGCCTTGGCTTCGGTGGTCCCGGCGCGGCCGCCAGGTTTCTGCACCGGTTGCCCCGAACGGCCGATTTTCTCCGCGATGAAGCTGGTCGAGAAGGAGCTTGGGTCACACCACATCGCGGCGGATATCGGCTGCCACCTGTTCTCCATCCTGCCGCCATTCAATGTCGGTGCGACGACGATGGGGTACGGGCTGGGTCCGGCGTCGGCGTCCGCGCTGAATGGCGGCGAAGGCAAGCGGGTGATTTCGTTCATGGGCGACGGCGGGTTCTGGCACAACGGACTGAATTCGAGCATCGGCAACGCGGTCTACAACAAGAGCGACAACGTCACCGTCATCGTGGACAATCATTACTCGGCCGCGACAGGTGGGCAGGATCTGCTGTCGTCGCGTGCCGTGAGCCGCCGCCGATCCACCGGCCACGCCATCGCACGGGCGGTGCGGGGTGTGGGGGCTGGATGGGTGCGACAGATCGATCGCACCTACGACGTTGCGCGGATGCGGGACACGCTGCGGCAGGCGCTGACCACGGCGGTGCGTGGGCCGAAGGTGATCGTTGCGTCGTCGGAGTGCATGCTGAACCGCCAACGCCGCGAGAAACCGCTGATGCAGGCGGCGGCGAACGCTGGCAAGCGCGTGGTGCGACCGCGGTTCGGGGTCGATCAGGACGTCTGCACGGGCGACCATGCCTGCATGCGGCTGTCCGGCTGCCCTTCTTTGTCGCTGAAGCACACGGGGGAAAAGTTACGCGACGATCCGGTTGCCGTGGTGGACAATTCCTGCGTCGGTTGCGGCCATTGCGGGGAGGTCGCGAACGCAGCGGTGCTTTGCCCGTCGTTCTATCGGGCCGACATCATCGAAAATCCCGGATGGAAGGATCGTTTCCTTTTGCGTGTCCGAGGCGCCGTGATCGGTGCGCTGCAAAAGCGTCGCGCTGCCCGGCATTGGATGCCGGCCTAGGATGGACCGCCCGATCACCATCGCGGTGCTGGCGATCGGCGGCCAAGGCGGCGGGGTGCTGGTCGACTGGATCGTCGCGCTCGCCGAACGAGAGGGATGGCGCGCGCAATCGACGTCCGTCCCCGGCGTGGCGCAACGGACCGGGGCGACGATCTACTACGTGGAAGCTATCGAGGCAGCCCCTGGTCAGGCGCCCGTTTTCTCTGCGATGGCCGCGCCCGGCGACGTGGATATCGTTATTGCAGCCGAATGGATGGAGGCCGGGCGGGCGATTCAGCGTGGCTTGGTGACGCCGGACCGGACGACGCTGATCGCGTCCACCCATCGCACCTTCGCGGTGTCGGAGAAAGAGGCGCCGGGCGACGGCATGGCGGATTCCGGAGCCGTGACGGCGGCGGCACGGGCGGCTTCACGTCGCTTTGTCGCTTTCGATATGGCGGCGCTGGCCGAACAGGCCGGCAGCGTGGTGTCGTCCGTGCTGTTCGGAGCGCTGTGCGGGACCGGCGTTTTGCCGTTTGGCCGGCAGTCGTTCGAGGCAACGATCACCGAGGCCGGCGTCGGCGTGCAGGGAAGCCTGCGTGGATTCGCCCTGGGCTTTGGCGCGGTCAGCGCTCCGACGGAAGCCTCACGGCCGCCGCCGGCGCCCACGGCTGTATTGGCCCCGGTCGGCCATCCACCCTACGACGCTTTGCTGGCCCGCGCTGCCGCGTTGCCGTCCGACGCGCACGAGATGCTGGCCGAAGGATTGCGGCACGTGGTCGCATACCAGGACATCGCCTACGGCGCGCAATATCTGGATGCTGTCAAAACGATCGTCGACACGCAGGACACGATAGCCGAGGTCGCCGCCAAATACGTCGCCCGTGCCATGGTGTACGACGATGTCATCCGCGTCGCCGACTTGAAGACCCGGCCGTCGCGTGCGGCGCGCGTGCAACGAGAAATGGCTGGCCAGGTCATCGCAGTGACCGAATTCATGCACCCGAGGATGGAGGAGCTGCTTGGCCTGCTGACCCCGACCCTCGGCACCGCGATGGAGCAACGCCCCCGCCTTATCGCGATGCTCGGTCGGGTGTTGTGCGGCCCGCGTCGCATCCGGACCGACACGGTGTTCGGCTTCCTGATGCTGTACGTCGCCGCCGGTCTGCGCGGCTGGCGGCGCCGAACCCTGCGCCATGCCCGCGAGTGGGTTCGGATCGACGCCTGGCTCGCGACGGTTCGCGCGGTGGCGGCCGACGACCCCGCGCTGGCCGCCGAACTGTTGGCGAACCAGCGATTGATCAAAGGATACAGTGAGACACACGCTCGCGGCCTGGACAAATTCACTCGTGTGATGGCGGCGGCCGAACAGTTGCGCGGCCGGCCGGATGCCGCCGGATGGGTGCACCGCCTGCGAGAGGCGGCGCTGAAGGACGAACAAGGCTTGGCGCTGGAGCAGGCGTTGCGCACCGTCGACTCCTTCGTGAACGAGAGGACGGCCGCATGACCAGCCGATACCGCAACGACGGCGCGGCCTTGGGCGCCCTGGTCCGGGATTCCGAAGTCCATCGCGACGTCTATATCGACCCGGAGGTTTTCGCGCTGGAGATGGAACGACTATTCGCCAACACCTGGGTCTATGTCGGCCATGACTCCCAGGTGCCAAAGGCCGGCGACTATTTTGGCACGACGATCGGCGCGCAACCGGTGCTGCTGGCGCGGCATGAGGATGACACGGTCCACGTCCTGTACAATCGCTGCCCGCACAAGGGCACCCGGATTACGACCGAAACCAGCGGCAATACCGGTCGTTTCTTCCGCTGCCCATACCACGCCTGGAGCTTTCGAACCGACGGTTCGGCTGCCGCATTGCCGCTGCCCAGCGGTTATGAGAACGCTGCTTTCGTGGGCAGCCAGGCGGCGCAGGGTCTGACACCTGTGCGGCACGTGCACAACCATCGTGGCTTCGTCTTCGCCAAGATGGCGGCCGGCG
>JAQGHW010000468.1 GCA_028291505.1 Rhodopila sp.
CCGCTCAGCGTGATCATGCTCTAACTCTTTGTTTGATCGCATGATTCACACGCTTTGAACGTTCCACTCAGCGTGATCATGCTCTAACTCTTTGTTTGATCGCATGATTCACACGCTTTGAACGTTCCGCTCAGTGTGATCATGCTCTAATGATTCGCGGACCCCACTCAGTCAACGATCCTACCGATTCCCCAGTCGTCCAATTGCCCTGAACATTTATCAGACATGTTGGGGAACGGCCGGCAAGGCGAGCCCACACCGGTCGGCTGCCGGCGAGATGCGGAGACAATGGTAGAGGTCGTGCATTAAAGGACATTCCCTTCGAGCAAGCGCGGACGACTCATGCGGCGGTTATGATGTCACGGCACAACCAATGATTGCAAGACAATTGGTGCCTCTACCGCGCGGCGACCGTTGACAGGAGCCAACTTGATCCCGCGCAACCGCCGCGCGTTTGGGTTGCCGGACATTGCCACGAGGATCGCAAGTCGAGCCTCGCCGGCGCCCAACTATAGGCAGAGGGTCAGGTCCCGAAGTGCGCGATGTCTTCCGGCTTCGGCTTCCACACCGCGTTGCCGCGCCATTCCTTGGTCAAGGTGGACATGTCGGCACCATAACGCACACGAAACAGCAACGTGCGTCCGGGGCCGTTCTCGTACTCATGCAGCTCACCGCGCGGGTGCACGACGAAGGCGCCCGGGACGATATCCACGGTCTGATCGGGCGTGCGCATGATGCCGCCGCCTTCCAGACAGAAGTAGATCTCGGTGCAGTTCGGATGCAGGTGGTGCGGGCTGATCTGTCCGGCTTCCCAGCAGGCGACCGTCACGTCGCCCTCACCCATCCGGCCGAGGACATTTTCGACGTGCTTCAGCGGGTCCCAGCGCGCTTCGTGGTGCAGGCTGAAGACGTCCATGGCGGTTCCCCTGTACTGTTGGCGCCAGATTGAACGCCTCGGTGCCGGACTTCAACTCGCCAGCCCCCTGGCCGGCCGGTTCGTTACGCGGGCGAGTGGGGCGACGAAGACAAAGGCGGCCCCGCCGGTGACCGCCATCGCCAGAAAGAGCAGGCCGCCGTATCGCGCGTAGAGCCAACCGGACAGCAGCATCATCAGCCCGGTCGGCGCGCCATAGCCCAGTGCGGCGTGCAGCGCCTGCGCGGTCGCGGCCCGTTCGGCGGGGACGAAACGGCTGAGAAGCAACATTGCGGACAGATGCTGCATGGCGAAGGTCGCGGCGTGCACCAGCTGCACCACGGCCAGCACCGGTACGGGCGGCGCCATTGCGGTCACTGTCCACCGGACCACCGACGCCCCGGCCGCGCATGCCGTCAGGCCGGCGGGACCGAGCCACTCGACCAGGCGGCGGCCGCGGGCGAACAGCAGGATTTCGGCGATGATGCCCTCGGCGATCAGCAGGCCGATGACCGTGTCGCTCACGCCCTGGGACCGCCAGAATAGCGCCGCGAAGCCATAATAGGCCGCGTGGGCGCCCTGGATCAGCGCGGTGCAGCCGACGGCGAGCCGAAAGGCCCGGTTGCGGAACAACATCAAACCGGCGAATGCATGCGGGGCGGCGGGCGGCGTGGCGGCCTCCGGCAGGAACACGCTCAGCACGGCCGAAGCACCGTAACCTGCCGCGAGCAGCCACGGCACCAGCCATGATCCCACCCGGTTCAGCAGCCAGCCGGCCACCGCCGTGGCGACCATGAACGTGGCCGAACCGACCGCTCGGACCGGGCCGTATTCGATCCGCCCCTCCCGCGCGAGCGCCAGTGCCAGCGAGTCAGCCAGCGGATTGATGGCACTGGAGGCGATGCCCTGGGCAGCGGCGATCAGCAGCAACGGCAGTAATCCGGTGGCGGCGGCATAGGACACGCCCAGGCCGGCGGCGGTGAATGCGGCGAAGAACAGCACTGGCCGCCGTTGCCCGATACGGTCGGCGACATTCCCCCAACCGGGGCCGGCGAGGACCCGCAGCAGCGCCGCCGCCCCCAGCACCTGGCCGATGGCCGAGGCAGACAGGCCTCGATCCGCGAACCACAGCGGCATGAAGGCGTTGATCGCGTTCGCGGCAAAATAGGCACCCAGGAACGCGGCGACCCGCGTGGCCGCCGACATCGGACCGGCTCAGACAGCCCGTTGCATGGCGGCGACTTCGCGAACCTTGCGTGCCATCGCGGCGATGCCGTTGCCGCGGTTGGTGGACAAAGCCTCCAACAGACCCAGGTCCTTCAGGAAAACCGGGTCGGTGGCCAGGATTTCATCCGGGGAGCGGCCGGAATAGACCCGCAACAGCAGAGCGACCAAACCCGACACGATCGCCGCGTCCGACAGCCCGGCGAAGTACAATTTCCCATCGCGAGGGATGGCCTCCATCCAGACCCGGCTTTGGCAACCAGGGACACGATGGGCGTCGTTCGCCCAATCGTCGGGGAATGGCGGCAGTTTGCGGCCCATGCCGATGATGAATTCGTAGCGCTCCATCCAGTCGTCGAATAGACCGAGGTCTTCGCTGATCGCCTCGATCGCGGCGGCGGCCGTGGCCTCTTCGGGTTGGACGAAAGGATCGGTCATGCACGGGATGTGCTGGCGTGGGCGGCCAGCGTCAAGGCGCGAACGACTCGCCCGCGGCTTTGGAGCTACGGATGTTCCGGCCTATCGAGCCTGGTGCAGGAGGTGGCATCGACCGGCGTCATCTCGCCAATCGACACGTGTAGGGCGGCGCGGCATGGGATTTCTCAAGACGGAGAAGTCCGAGGGCCGCGGAGAACGAGCGCCGTGGCGACCGATGAAGCCCCGCGGGGCCACTTCCAGGGCATCATGCCGTGGAAATGCCGGAGGCTGCCCGAAAAGGACTGTTCCTGCGGTCTTCCGCGATGATCACGTCAGGTCCCGAAGCTCGAGCACGTTCATTTTCCGTGGCCCTTCGTGGCCCTCGTTCTTCTCCCCAGCAAAAATTGAAGGAAGCATGAACGGACTCGGGCTCGATACCGACCCACCGCCCGATGCCACGCCAGGACAGCACGTCGGCGATCAGCTTGCCTGGTTGGCTGGACTTTGAACCGAGGCACTTAGGCCGGTCGATTGCCCCGATCTAGCCCGCGGCCGCGGTGTGCATGCGCACCCATGCCGTGAACTCGTCGTCAGGCAGTTCGCCCGCTGCCATGGCGAGGGTCATCACCACCGCCTCGGCGTCGCCCACGGTGAAGACGCAGCCATTCAGGCGCAGGAAAACTTCCAGCGCGACGAAAGCCGTGCGTTTGTTGCCGTCGATGAAGGGGTGGTTCTGGGCGATGCCCAACGCATAAACGGCGGCCAATTCGGCGATGTCGGGCTCACCGTAGCCGGCCCGGTTCAGCGGCCGAGCAAGCGCGCTGTCCAGGAGGCCGGCGTCACGGAGGCCGGTGGAGCCCCCGTGTTCCGCCAATTGTTCGTCATGGATGGCGAGAATAAGCTGCGACGACAGCCAGACGGTCACTTCGCCAATTCGCGCAGCACCGCCCGGCGTTCCTTCATGACGCGGCGCGCCACCTCCATCTGCGCCGCGAAATCCGGGTCCGCCACGGTCAGGCGGACGCCATCCGGTTGATCCACGGCGTAGATCGTGTCGCCCTTGGCCATGCCCAGCTTCACGAGCATTTCCCTGGGCAGGATTACGCCCACCGAATTGCCGATCTGGGTCAGTTTCAACACGTGCATGGCTTACCCTCCTGGCTTGCCTAGCGGTTATAACAGATGTTAGACGGGGTCACAAGATGAAACGGCTCAGATCGCCTTTCTGCGCCAGCGGGGCCACCTTCTCGGCCACATAGGCGGCGTCCACGACGAAGGTCTCACCGCCGCGATCGGTCGCGGTGAAGCTGATGTCCTCCAGCAACCGCTCCAGCACCGTGTGCAACCGGCGGGCACCAATGTTTTCCACCCGGTCGTTGATGTCGGAGGCGAGGTCCGCCAGCGCATCCACCGCGTCGTCCCGGAAGTCCAGCGTCACGTTCTCGGTACTAAGCAGCGCCTCATACTGTTTCAGCAGCGAGTGCTCCGGTTCGGTCAGGATGCGGCGCAGATCCTCGCGGGACAGCGGCTGCAGTTCCACCCGGATCGGCAGCCGGCCTTGCAACTCCGGCAGCAGGTCGGACGGCTTGGCCAGATGGAAGGCGCCCGAGGCGATGAACAGGACGTGGTCGGTCTTCACCATGCCGTATTTGGTGTTGACCGTGGTGCCCTCGATCAGCGGCAGCAGGTCGCGCTGCACCCCTTCCCGGCTGACGTCGCCGCCACGGAAACCGCCCTCGGTGGTGCGGGCGCAGATCTTGTCGATCTCGTCGAGGAAGACGATGCCGTTATTCTCGGCGTGGGCGACAGCCTCCTTGGTCAGCGCGTCGTTATCCAGCAGGCTGTCCGCCTCCTCGGCTTCCAGGATCCGCCGCGCCGCCTCGACCGTCATGCGGCGCTTCTGCTGCGGGCGGTTGCCCATCAGGCCTTTCATCATTTCGGACAGGTTGATGACCTGGCCGGGGGGCATGCCGGGCATGTCGAACTGGCCGATCGGCATGCCACCGGCATCGGCGACCGAGACCTCGATCTCCTTCTGTTCGAACTCGCCGTTGCGCAGCATGCGGCGAAATTTGGAGCGTGTGTCGGCGGCGGATTCCTCGCCCACCAGGGCGGTGATCAGGCGTTCCTCGGCCGCGGTTTCCGCCTTGGCCTGGACGCCCTTGCGACTGGCTTCGCGCAGCATGTTCAGGCTGGCGTCCACCAGGTCACGCACGATGCTTTCAACGTCGCGGCCGACATAGCCGACCTCGGTGAATTTGGTCGCTTCGACCTTCAGGAACGGCGCCTGTGCCAGCTTGGCCAGCCGGCGGGCGATTTCCGTCTTGCCGCAGCCGGTGGGCCCGATCATCAGGATGTTCTTCGGCTCGATCTCTTCGCGCATGCCTTCGGGCAGTTGCTGCCGGCGCCAGCGATTGCGCAGCGCGATGGCCACCGCACGCTTGGCGTCGCCCTGCCCCACGATGAAGCGGTCGAGTTCCGAGACGATCTCTCTCGGGGAGTATGTGGGGACGTCCATCTATAATGACTCGATTATAATGTTGCCGTTGGTGTAGACACAGATGTCGGAGGCGATCTTCATCGACCGCCGGGCGATCTCCTCGGCTGAAAGGTCGGGGATCGACATCAGGGCGCGAGCCGCGGCCAGCGCGTAGTTGCCGCCCGATCCGATGCCGATGACGCCGTCCTCCGGTTCCAGCACGTCGCCATTGCCGGTCAGGGTGAAGCTGCGATCCTTGTCGGCGACCGCCATCAGCGCCTCTAGCCGGCGCAGGTAACGATCGGTCCGCCAGTCCTTGGCGAGTTCGACGCAGGCTCGCTCAAGCTGATTGGGGTATCGTTCAAGCTTGCTTTCCAGCCGTTCCAGCAGGGTGAACGCGTCGGCCGTGGCCCCGGCGAAACCGGAGATGACGGTGCCGCCCGCGCCGATGCGCCGGACCTTCCGTGCGTTACCCTTGACGATAGTTTGACCCATGCTGACCTGGCCGTCACCGGCCATGGTCACGTTGCCATCCCGCCTTACGCACAGGATGGTGGTGCCGTGCCACCCGATCGGGTCGACAGCGGCGTTTTTGATGTTGTGCATAACGCGCCAAGATGGCGATCCTGAGCCGCTTGGGCAAGGGCCGCCAGCAATGCGTTATCAAGCGGTCGCGAGGCAGTGTTCCGCTTCATGCGCGGACGTATGGGGACCGCAACAAGGTGACAGCGGACGTGATGGGACCTGAACCAGGTGTGACCGTCCCGATTCCGATTTGCCCTTATATGGCGACACTCAGGCTTAAATCTTATCTCCGATCCGACCCCGACCCGATTTCGATGAGGCATCATGAATAGACCGGAGGCCCGATGATATCGGCTGCAACAACCATTACCCTCATGCATCACAGCCAACTGTTCAGCGCAGGCCCCAGTAGCCGGACCGTGGCACAGCCCGTTCCGGAATGCCCCGCGGTTCCCCGGTCCGGGACGTATGGTCAGGAACCGTCATGTCCATGACACCGGCCCTGGAGGTATCGTCCCACACGCCCCGCCAGCCAGCCGTTTCACCTCAGCCCGGCCGCCGCCGCCGGATCCTGTTCGTGAAGCTTGGTTCATTCTCTCACACAAACGAACGCGTTCTGGAGCAACTGAACGCGCACTTCCCGGAGCACGAGATCGTCACCTTCGATGTGAAGGATTACATCAAGCGAAAGTTCGGGCTGACCGCGCTGAACGCACTGATCGAAGTGATGACCTACGGCCCGTCCGTCCTGTCGAATGCATCCGCGCGACACGCGTTCTTCTTCCTGACGCCGTTCATGTTCCGCCACCTGTCGGCGATGATCGTCAAACGGTTCGCCCCCGAGGCATCGAGTTTCCAGTTCGTGCTGCAAACCCAGGGTCTGTTCCAAGCCGCATTGCCCGGCCGGCCTTTCATCATCTACACCGACCATACCATCGCCAGTCATCGCGAGTACCTGCGCAGCGATCCTCGCCTGTTCCGTTCGAAAGCCCTGCTGAGCCTGGAGCGTGCGCTGTATCTTACGGCGGACCGCATCGTCGTCAGCGCTGCCCATGTCGAGCAAACCCTGATCCGTGCCTATGCCTGCGATCCAAAGCGTGTCGCAACGATTCTGATCGGTGCGAACGTCGAGGCCGCGGCATCCTCGAACGAGCTTGAACGCTATGCGGCCGGCCGCATCCTGTTCGTGGGTATCGACTGGGAGCGTAAGGGAGGCCCGACGCTGCTGGCCGCCTTCGACCAGGTAGCGGCGAACTTCCCGACAGCAACTCTGACGATCGCCGGTTGCTCGCCGGCCCTGTCGCATCCACGGGTCCGCGCGACCGGATTGCTGCCCCGTGCGGAGGTGGCCGAGCTGTTCGTGAACGCATCGATATTCTGTCTGCCGAGCGTGGTGGAGCCATCGGCGGTGGCTTCCGTCGAGGCCATGGCGTTCAAGCTGCCGGTCGTCGCAACGACCGTTGGCGGCTTTCCCGGCATGGTAAACGCTGGCGAAACCGGGATTCTGGTTCCTCCCTGTGATCCTGCGGCGCTGGCTGGCGCCCTGGCCGACCTGCTGGCAAACCCCGAACGCGCACGCGCCATGGGCCAGGCCGGCTACCAACGCGGCCAGGACCTCTTCACCTGGGATGCCGTCGGCGCTCGGTTGCGCACCGAGATCGCACGCTTGCCCCTGGATCAGGCGGGAACGGTTTGACGGGGCTGCCTCGGCGATAGCGGCACCGTCCTGGCCCTTCCCCTGTTCCGATTGACGCCTTAAGGACAGGTCCAACCGGACAGGGGATCACCGCATGGCTCGTTCGCTCAAGGTCGCGGTCCAGATGGACCCGATGGAGACCGTGAATATCGACGCCGATTCCACCTTCGCCTTGATGCTGGAGGCGCAGGCGCGCGGCCACACGCTGTGGCACTACGAAGTGCGGCACATGGCGCTGAAGGAAGGCGTGGCTCGCTCCGGCGGAGGCAAGCGTGAGGATCGGCTGTTCGCCCGTGGGCACAAGGTGAAGGTCGCACGCCGGCACGGCGCCCACTATGAGTTCGAGCCGATGGGGACGATGGACCTCGGCGGCATGGACGTGGTGCTGATGCGGCAGGACCCGCCGTTCGACATGGCCTATATCACCGCGACCCATATGCTGGAACACATCCAACCCGGCACGCTGGTGGTGAACGATCCGGCCGCGGTGCGGAATGCGCCGGAGAAGATCCTGGTTACGCATTTCCCCGACCTGATGCCCCCGACCTTGATCACCTGGGACCTGGAAGCGATTCGGTCGTTCCGCCTGGAATATAAGGACATCATCGTCAAGCCGCTGTTCGGCAACGGTGGCGCCGGGGTATTTCGCATCAGGCCGGACGACGAAAACCTGGCCGCCCTGCTGGAGATGCACTTCGCCCGATCCCGCGAGCCGCTGATGTTCCAGCGCTACGAACCAGCCGTGCGGGTCGGCGACAAGCGGATCATCCTGGTCGATGGCGAACCGATGGGCGCGGTCAACCGGGTTCCCGCGCAAGGCGAGGCCAGGTCCAACATGCATGTCGGCGGGCGGCCGGAGAAGTCTCCGCTGACCGCGCGCGACCTGGAGATCTGCAAGGCGATCGGGCCGACGTTGCGCGATCAGGGCATGATCTTCGTCGGCATCGACGTGATCGGCGATTACCTGACCGAGATCAACGTTACTTCGCCGACGGGGCTGCAGGAGATCGCGCGGTTCGATGGGGTGCACATCGAGAAGTCGATCTGGGATCGGATTGAGGAGAAGGTTGGCGGGTAAGAGGCTGCCGACCCGTTTCCGGGTTTTAATCCCGGGTCAATGGCTCAGTTGGCCTGAACGTGGGCCTTTGGATTTTCAGCTTTCGTAAGTTTCCTCCCTTCGGCAGTGCCTGCGGGACCAGCCTGCGCAAACAGACTGGGGGTGGGTGGACTACCGCTGTCCCGATAGCCGAAGCGCCCGGTTTGCGCGCTCGTATCCTGCCCGGCGTCACCCAGTGGGCGAACCGGCGCGAGCGGCGGCTCCGCACCGGAGGCCGCCGGCAGCATGGTGGTGACCGGTTGGCGCCGCGGCGCCGCATCGGGCTGCGAGCCAGCGTTGTTGATCTGGCCGGTAGCCGAGGAGCCGGAATCGTCCACCTGCTCGGTTTCCAGAACAGCGGTCAGGTTCGGTGTGCGGCCATCGCCCAGCATGCCGTTGGACAAATGCGGGTCCTCACCCAGCACCACCCGAATGGCGATCGGGTCGACGATGCCAGCTTCCAGCAGCGCCGCCGTCGGGTCTTCGCCTTCCTTCACCAGCACAGCGCGGATCGAGACCCGGTTGAAGGCAGCGGTGCGGTCCCAAGGATTGTCGCTCATACGGAGGTCCAAAAAGTTCGTTATTTGTTCTAGCAAAACAGGCTCGATTTTGCAAGCGAAATCTCCGGTGAACGCTTTGGCCCGCCCTCGCCGAAGCATCTTCGCCGACCCGCCCCGATGGTCCGCGATGAGTGCTCGCGGCCGGCGCGGGACGTTGCCGGAATTTGGCCGGTTCGGCACTATCGCGTAAGCTAGGACGACGGCATCACAAGGGGAGACCGCCAATGAAAATCCTTCGCTCGTCCGCCAGGAAGACCAACCGCGCGCCGGCGGCCAATTTCACCGGCACCGTATTTTCGGATGAAGTCGTCGTCGGAGCAGCGCCATCCCGGATGCGCGGGTCGGTGGTTTCTTTCACCCCCGGCGCCCGCACGGCGTGGCACAGCCATCCGGTCGGTCAGACCCTGTTCTGCCTGTCCGGCGCCGGTCGGGTCCAGCGGCAGGGTGAGCAGGTGCAGGAAATCCGAGCCGGCGACACGGTGATCATTCCGCCGGACGTGCGGCATTGGCATGGTTCGGCACCGGACAAGCTGTTCTCCCACCTGGCGATGTCGGAACTGAACGACAAAGGCGAAGGCACCGCCTGGTTCGAGCACGTATCGGATGAGGACTACAATGCAACGCCGGCGCCGGTAACCTAACCGGCGACCGCCTCACACCCGGCAGGCTTCAACACCCGTTTGGTAGAGGCCCGGTGTTTGGCCAGCATCGCCGGGGGCCGAACCGGACGGCGGACCAGTTCGCCGCCGCAGTTCGGGCAAACCCCGTGCAGCCGGGTCTCGACGCAATCGGCGCAGAACGTGCACTCATAGGTGCAGATCCGAGCCTGCTGGCTGTCGGGTGGAAGATCCCGGTCGCAGCATTCGCAGTTGGGGCGCAGGTCCAACACCTACTCGGCCGCCACTGCGACGTTGGCCGGTCCGGCCAATGCGAATCCCGCATACCCATTCGCGGCAACCTCATCGCATTTCTGCCGGTAGGCGCCGACGCCACCGATATACGGCATGAACACACGCGGCTTGCCGGGGATATTGGCGCCCATGTACCAGGACGCCGCGGAGGGATACAGCGTCGTGTCCGCAACCTCATTGACATGCTGGACCCAGGCGTTTTCGGCCGACACAGATGGCTCGATA
>JAQGHW010000497.1 GCA_028291505.1 Rhodopila sp.
GCCCGAAGTCAGTTTCGAGAAACTCATCGGCATCTATCGATCCGTGTGCCGAGAGCACGCAAAATCATGGGGGGATGGTCGGGCGGCCTCGGAGGTTCTGTCGTAATTCTCCCGGTCGGCGAGCACCACCCTGCCACGGGCCAGATCGAACTCGCCTCCCCATGTTGCCACCACGATCGTCCCGACGAAGCAGCCGATGACGTTCACCAGGGCGCGCGCCTCGCTCATGAAACGGTCGACGCCCAGCACCAGGCTCAGCCCGGCGATCGGCAGGGCATTGGTCGAGCCAAGCGAGGCGGCGAGCGCCACGAAGACGCCACCGCTCCGGCGTGGTGCCGAACGGATGATGGATCTGCAGCCCATAAAATGCCCCGGCGGCAGCGTGCGCATCGTCGACAGCTCGGTCTTCAAGGCCTCGGCCAGGGTCGCCGCCGCCTGTCGGCAGCCGGGTTAAAGAAGATCACGATATCGAAGGATCCGGTTGGAAATTATCATTTGCTTAAATTGTCGTTTGCCTAAGTTGTCGTTGCAACACGGCATCGGCATGCCTCGATCGCGCATCCCGGCGGCAACCCTGCGCCAGTTGGTGCGTAATTACTGTGTCGTCCAGTCTTCAGGGAGAATGACCAGGTGGCTTCAAGCCGCGAATCCGAACTGCTCCGCCAGCAGAATGTCCTTGTGCGGTTCGGGGAGCGTGCGCTCAAATCTGATGATCTTGATGAAATCCTTCAGGAAGCGTGCCAGTTGGTGGGCGATGCCCTTGGGACCGAACTCGCCAAAGTCATGGAACTGCAGGACGACGGCGTCAGTCTGAAGGTACGGGCGGGTGTTGGCTGGCATCCGGGGGTTGTCGGGCAGGTCGTTGTGAAAGTCGAACCGGACTCCTCCGAGGGTCATGCCCTGATGACGGGCCAACCGGTTACGTCCGCGAACATCGAAACCGAGGACCGGTTCACGTATCCGGAATTCATCACGGATGCCGGTGTCAAAGCGCTGGTGAACGTGATTATCATCGGATCGGAAGGTCACCCTCCGTATGGCATCCTGCAGGTGGACAGTCGCCGTCCGAGGGAATTCACCCGGGACGACATCAATTTCTTGCGCAGCTACGCCAATTTGATCGCGGCCGCCGTCGAACGCCTGCGCATCGGAATTGAGGCGGGCCGTACTCAGGCGTCGCTGCGGGAAAGCGAGAATCGCTACCGCGCCATTGTGGAAAGCGCAGTCGACTATGCGATCATAACGCTCGACCTGAGCGGGCGGATTACCGGCTGGAATCAAGGCGCGCGGGCGATCCTGGGCTGGGAGGAGGCCGAGGTGCTGGGACAACCGGCAGGACTGATCTTCACCCCGGAGGACCGTGCCTCCAGGGCGCCGGAAATGGAGATGCAGCAGGCCTTGGCGACCGGCCGGGTGGCGGATGAGCGCTGGCACATGAAACGCGACGGCACGTTGTTCTGGGCCGGTGGCCGGATGATGCCGCTGTATGACGGCAGTCTGCACGGTTACCTCAAGATCCTGCGCGATTATACCGAACAGCGGCTGACGGCAGAGCGCTTGCGGGCCAGCGAAGAGCGGTTTCGGACTCTGGCCGAGGGCATTCCGCAGCTTGTCTGGCGGTCGCTCAGTTCCGGTGAGCGGACCTGGAGCGGCCCGCAATGGATCGGCTACAGCGGTCAGTCGGAACCGGAAAGCCTGGGCCTGGGCTGGCTGGATGCGCTTCATCCGGACGACCGAGAGGCCACGATGGCGGCCTGGTCCGAGGCAGAGGCATCAGGCGTTTTTGGCGCCGACTACCGGGTTCGGCGAGCGGCCGAGGGCGCCTATTGCTGGTTCCAGAGCCGCGGTGCTCCGGTGCGCGACGAGACGGGGCGCATCATCGAATGGTTCGGAACCACAACGGACATTGACGATCAGGTGCGTGCCCGTGACGTGCTTTCCCGCGGGCGTGAGGAACTTGAACGGCTGGTGATGGCGCGGACGAGCGACCTGGCGCAGGCATTGGATTCGTTGCGTGCCGAGGCGTCCGAGCGAAGCCAGGCGGAAGAGGCGCTGCGCCAGAGCCAGAAGATGGAAGCGGTCGGGCAGCTCACCGGCGGCATAGCGCACGACTTCAACAACATGCTGCAGGGGATCGCCGGCAGCGTGGAAATCGCTCGACGGCGGCTCGATCAGGGGCGTGCGGCGGATGCGCTGCGGTTCCTCGATACCAGCCGAGCGGCGGTTGACCGGGCGGCTGCGTTGACCCACCGCCTGTTGGCCTTCGCTCGCCGGCAGCAGTTGGACCCTCGGCCGGTGGAGCCTGACGGTCTGATCGCGGGCATGGCAGAGCTTATTCGCCGCACGATGGGTCCCGGGATCCGGGTGGAGCTGAAACTGCGCGACGGCGCCTGGGGTGTGTTTTGTGATCCGAACGAGTTGGAAAGCGCGCTGCTGAACCTGTGCATCAATGCGCGTGACGCTATGCCTGACGGCGGCAAGCTGACGATCGCCACGGACGATGCACACCTTCAGGAAACGGATATCGCCGGGCAGGAGGAAGCTGCTGCCGGCGATTTCGTGGAGATCTCGGTCTCGGATAATGGGGAGGGTATGGCGCCGGGCGTGATGGCGAGGGTTTTCGAGCCGTTTTTTACCACCAAGCCGCTTGGGCAGGGAACCGGCTTGGGCCTCAGCCAGGTGTACGGTTTTGTTCGGCAGTCGCGCGGCATCGTGCAGTTGGAAAGTGCCCCGGAAATGGGCACCACGGTCCGGCTTTGCCTGCCGCGTTTCGATGTTAAAGAGGCGGAAGTCGAGGGGGCATCGTCACCGGCGCCGGAGCAGGCGCGCGTAGGCGAAACGGTGTTGCTGGTGGACGATGAGGACGGCGTGCGCGAACCGGCCTCGGAGCATCTGCGTGAGCTTGGCTATGCCGTTCTGGAGGCGAGGGATGGTCCGGCAGCGCTGCGGGCACTGTCTGCCGTCAGCCGGCTGGACCTGCTGGTGACCGATGTCGGCCTGCCGAGCGGGATGAACGGACGCCAGGTCGCGGAAGCTGTGCGGCAGCAGTGGCCCGGCGTGCCGGTGTTATTCATCACCGGTTATGCCGGAACGCCGTTGCCGCCGGGGATCGAAGTCATTCGGAAGCCTTTCGGTCTCGATATGTTGGCGCGGCGGATTCAGGCGTTGCTTTCGTCGGGTGGTGGATGAGGGGTGAGCGAGAGTCGATGTCGGGCTTCAGCGGCAACGATCCAAATTGTGGGTCGGGACGCACTTCCATTTCCGGGGTGCGTGGAGCCTACCGACCTGGAGATACCTGCTATCTTGCAGACGCTCGCCTGCCGAGACCTAAAGATCTACCTTGTTTCGTCGAAAGATTGCCAAGACCAGCCCTTGGTTTATTCGCGTTACCATCCGAGGCGGGGTGCGCGTCTGCTGCCATGCGGCGTGGCTGTGCCGCCGATGCCAAAGTCCAAATCGGCGTCGAACCGGCACCGCTTGTGTCCGGATATACTCCGCTCTCGTCGCAAAGAGCGCGGGGTGGGGCGCAGAATCCGCAGAGTAAATCCTACGCTGGTTGCTTCCCCAGTTCAGCAATAAACGTTTCTCTGCGAATTCGGCGCCCCGCTCCGCGCGCTCTGCGACGAAAAGCCCGAGCTGGAACGGCCACGGACTTATCGGTTAGAGCATGTCATCACCGGGCCAGACCCCGGTGATGACATCACGGGCAAGCCGCGCCGCCCTAACCGTGAACCTGCTTGACCACGTCCCGTGCCGCCCGAACGACCGCGTCCGTGGTAATGTCAAACTTCTTGTACACGTCAGCGATCTTTCCGGAGGCGCCGAATTCATGCATTCCGATGAAGCGGCCGTCGAAGCCCAGGTAGCGGTCCCACGACTGTTCGACGCCTGCCTCAACCGCGACCCGTGCCGTGGTTTCGCCGAGGACAGCGCGCCGGTAGGCCGCATCCTGCTGCTCGAACAGCAGCCGGCAGGGCATCGACACGACGGCGGTGGGGATACCTTCCTTCTGCAACGTTTCGCGCGCCTCGACGGCCAGGTGCAGCTCCGATCCGGTGGCCATAATGGTCAGCTTTCTTGCACCACCGGAGGCCTCCAGCAGCACGTAGCCGCCTTTGGCGCTGCGATTCTCGGCGCCGGGATCGCGGCGCAGCAGCGGCATCGGCTGGCGGGAGAGTGCGATCAATGCGGCTCGGCGAGGCGCGTCCAGGATGGCTTCCCAGCATTCGGCGGTCTCGACCGGATCGCCCGGGCGGTAAACCGCCAGATGGGGGATGGCACGCAACGCCGCCAGATGTTCGATCGGCTGGTGGGTCGGTCCGTCCTCACCCAGACCAATCGAGTCGTGGGTCATGACGAAGATCGTGCGGATTTCCATCATCGCCGCCAGCCGGATCGCCGGGCGGCAGTAGTCGGAGAATGTCATGAACGTGCCGCCGTAGGGGACCAGGCCGCCGTGCAGCGCAATGCCGTTCATCGCCGCGGCCATGCCATGCTCGCGCACACCGTAATGAACGTAAGAGCCCTTGTACTCGCCCGGACGGATCTCGACCTGGTTTTTCGCCTTGGTGTTGTTGGACGGCGTCAGGTCGGCGGAACCACCGAGCAACTCGGGGATGGCATCGAACAGATGGTTGAGCACGGCGCCGCTGGCCTGGCGAGTCGCCATGTCCTTGCCGGATGCCAGGAACTCCTGCTTTGCCGCCGCGATCGCGCCGCGCCAGCCTTCCGGCAGTTCGCCCCTGGTGCGGCGCTCGAAATCCTGGCGCAGCCCGTCCGGAGCGGCCTTCACACGGTCGGCCCAGGCCATCCGGGACGGGCGGCCCTTGGCACCGATCGCGCGCCACTCCGCGAGCAGGTTTGCCGGGATTTCGAACGGCGGGAAGGTCCAACCCAGCAGTTTACGGGCACCGGCGATTTCCTCCTCGCCGGGCGCGTCGCTGTGGGCTTTCTGGGTGCCGGCCTTCGTCGGCAGGCCAAAGCCGATGATGGTGCGGCAGGAGATCATCGAGGGCCGGTCGGTGACGGCCTGCGCGGCACGGATCGCGTCGCGAATGGCGTCGGTATCGTGGCCATCGATCTCCTGGACGTGCCAGTGCGAGGCTCGGAATCGAGCGCTCTGGTCGTCTGACACCGACAGGCTGGTGGCGCCGTCGATCGAGATCGCGTTGTTGTCGAAGAAGGCAATGATTTTGCCAAGCTTGAGGTGACCGGCGAAGGAAATCGCCTCGTGGCTGATGCCTTCCATCAGGCAGCCGTCGCCCATGAACACGTAGGTGAAATGATCCACCAGCGCGTCACCAAAGCTGGCATTCATGATCCGTTCGGCGAGCGCCATGCCGACAGAGTTTCCCAGCCCTTGGCCGAGCGGACCGGTGGTGGTCTCGATCCCATCGGCGTGGCGGTATTCCGGGTGACCGGCGGTTTTGCTGTCGACCTGGCGGAAGCGTTCGATCTGCTCGATCGTCATATCCTTGTAGCCGGTCAGATACAGCAGCGCGTAGAGCAGCATCGAGCCGTGCCCGTTCGAGATCACGAAGCGGTCACGATCGAGCCAATGGGGATCCTCGGCGTCGAAGCGAAGGAACTCCGCGAACAGCACGGTGGCGATGTCGGCCATGCCCATCGGCATACCGGGGTGGCCGGATTTTGCCTTCTCCACCGCATCCATCGCCAGCACGCGGATGCAGTTGGCGAGTTCCCGCAGATGCGGATCGCGTGGCTGAGGCAGCGGCTTGGGCTGGGTCGCGGTTGCGCTCTCCGGCATTGCGAGTTCTCCTTGCAGCAGGCGCGTCGCTGCGCCGGTGTCCTGGGCTGGTCGCCGCAGGGCGATGGGGGAAGCATGCGCCGGTTCGGAAAGTTCGCAGGCACCAGCGTGCGTGCCCCGTAACAGGCAATCCCAAGATAGGGAACACCCCCTTGGGTCTCAAGTTCCGCTGGTGGTGGCAAATGTCTGGATCGGAGTGTGCGGCGGCGGAGCGGGGTTTGCGCCCGGGCCATGATGCTTCCGCAGATAGCGCGGCGTTCTTCGCGGCTTCCGCGAGCGTTAGTCCGCTCGCCGTCCCGGCTTTTGGCGAAACCGTTCGGTCGCCGGGGTGGTCGGATCAAGTTACCGCAATTCGTCCCCGGTGCTGGTCGCCGGGCCGCTCTAGTACCCGATCGCAGAGAAGCGTGAGCC
>JAQGHW010000559.1 GCA_028291505.1 Rhodopila sp.
TCCGCGATACGCTCGGCGTCGCGCTTACGAACATCGTGGGTGGTGCCGATCCGGCAACGGAACTGAAGCGAGCCACGAGTTCGTTTCAGCCTGTGCTGGACAAATCGAACGAGGCCTGACCCCCCGAGGTTCGTCGCACCTCGCGGCGAACGCAGGGGACAAGCAGGCCACTAGTACCTCTGCAAAGAGGTTTTGACGGGTTGTGCGCGACCCGGCTGCCCAGTTCTGATGCCGGTGTGTTCGGGCCCCCTTGGATGGACGGCTTTGGGTAGAAACGGACTCAGGAGCTTTTCACCCTCGACGGCTGGTTTGCGCCCATTCAGGTCAGCTCGTTGATCAACGTCGACGCTCTGAAGCAGGCATTCCACCCCAGCCTCTGACTAGCCGGGATGGGTGGCTTTCTGCCGGTCCGCTTGCAGGCCAGGAAGTGTCGAGAACGGACATTCGGCTCAAGGCCAGGTCTGGCCGAAAGCAGAATGGTCCGTTTCAGGCGGAACGGCAGGAAAGCTGCCGTTGCCAAATCCGATTGGACGACGCAGTCAGAAGTCCTGCGAGCCCTTCAACCCCACGACCGGTTTAGATGCCTCATGAACGCCGGGCCAGGATAGCTGGACGGAAACCGCAGGGTCGGATTTACCGAGCATCGTCACCCCGCCGTCGATATTGGTGATGCACACGGCCGTCTTGCCAGTCGGGAAATCGAAAGCCTCAACCCGATTTAAGGGCTTTTTTCCAGGCTTCGTGATAGCGCCGAAGATTGTGCCTGGATCGGCAACGACGTTTCCTTCCGCCGTTTGGTCAGTCACCAGGCCATGGTCATAAAAGCGTATCCGATAGGAGGGCTGCGCAACCGGGCTCCGGCAGCACGTCCAGTAGATCTCGAGAGGCATTCCGAATTTTCGCTTCAAATGCAGTATAATGCTGCTCAGCGTCACAGTAAAATTTAATCGAGGCTGTAGCAGATATGTATTGTTGTTATCCCAGTCGCCCGCCTTCAGCGCCTCGCCCTTCGTTACCATGATGCCGGCAAGATCGGGACACAGAAAATGCTCGTAGTAGGGACTGCCCGCCGCGTTCGAACCGGCCCAGGTCTGGTAAGCCTTGCTCAACAGGGCCCTGCTCAAGCCGCCGCTGCCATTATAGCGTGGTGGCACCGCCCAGTGCAGAGTGACGCCAGCCGGAACCGTTATAGGTCCGCTGAGGCTCATCCGGCCGTGCCCGGCAATAAAGACCTTGGTCATCGCCCCTCCCGTGGATCATATTCGACGTCGCGGTATGAAGTTTGAAGTGGCCGACTTGACCGATACATCGTTCGCCGCCGATTTTGGACCGTCTGCAGATTATTGCAATAGGCCGCCATTGTCGCGGCGTCGCGCCGATCGGGCTTCGAAGCTCTGCACGTGACGCCGCGACAATGGCGATCCCGCTCTGGATGCTTAAACGTTCAATCAATGTGAGCTTTTGGGTAGCAGTGAAAGAAGGCCACTAGAACGGCATCAGGATATCCAACATCTGCTGGCCCCAGCGGGCGCGTTGGATGTCGGTCAATTGTCCCCTGCCACCGTACGAGATGCGCGCTTCCGCCATGCGGTCATGCAGCACGGTGTTGTCGGATGCGATGTCCTGCGGCCGGACGACACCGGTGATCTGCAGGTCCCGCAACTCACTGTTGACGAGAAACTGCTGCCGAGCGGCGACGACCAGATTACCGTTGGGAAGCACCTGGGTGACAATGCCGGCAAGCCTCAGGGTTACCGCCTCGGTCCGCTGGATCTGTCCGGTTCCGGTATTGCTGTTGCCGCTGCTGGCCCCCAGCAGTGCGGACGCCGTGACGGATGTCGGCAACATTGTTTCAAGACCGAAGAAATTCGGCAGGCCAGCCGTTTCGGCGCTGGCACGGGTAGCGGAGGTGACGTTCTTCAGGTTGGCGGCGTCATTCATCTTGACGACGACAGTAATGATGTCGCCAACCGCGGCCGCGCGCTGATCCTTGAAGAACGCCCGCGATCCCGAACGCCACAGCGCATTCGACTCGTTCGGCGACGGCTGAGCAGACGGCATCGGCATCGTCAGCGGCCGCCATTTCGGGTCCTTCGTCGGATCCTCGGTCGGGGTCATCGCCGGATCACGTCCGACCTCTGACAAACGGCTCAGCGCGCCGCATGCGGTGACAGAGGTGGCCGCGACGCAAAGCCAGACAAGTGCCCAGCCCCTCATTGGGCATACTGCCTGCGATCGAACCGGGCCGGCACTGTCGCCAGCGCCGACGGCGCATCCGGCGTGACCCGCACCTGCCCGGGCCCGATCACCTGGGCGAACAGGAACGCGTGGGAGGTTATGTTCTGCACACGGATTTTTTCACCATCGGCACCGGCATCAAGAGCAATCGCCTGACCCGTGACAGACAATCCAGCCGACAGCAGCTCAACCCGAACCGTCGATCCGCGCTGCACCAGGGGCGGACGAATCAGGTCCGTCAGGCGAAGCGGTTGCCCTGCCGCGACTGGCCTGCGCAGTTGCATCCCGACGATATCGTCGACTGTCCGCGCCACGTCGCTTTGCAGGGCAGCGGTCCGCACCCGGGCGATCCTGACATCGTCCGGACGCAACACCGTCTCGGGC
This sequence comes from Rhodopila sp., assembly GCA_028291505.1. Taxonomy (GTDB): domain Bacteria; phylum Pseudomonadota; class Alphaproteobacteria; order Acetobacterales; family Acetobacteraceae; genus Rhodopila. Next base: position 2,623 of record JAQGHW010000559.1, read on the forward strand.
AGCAACCGCGTCAGCGCCACCGGCGCCTGCATCATCTGCTCGACGCGACCGCTGATCCTGGTGTCGATCGGGTTCATCCCATCCGCCGTGACCGTCAGCGCTGCCGTGAAACGTCCGGTGTTATTGTCGTAATCAAGCTGCGAAACCGTCGAGGTCGTCGTCACCTCGGTCGGGACAAGCGGCGGCGTGAAGCCTGACAGGTCGATGTCGATATCGTCGGCGGGTCCAGCCGCGGTGACCGCGAGCCGCACCGCTTCGACGGCTTCTTCCTTCCGGAGCGGACGGCCCGGCCATTCAAGCACCGCACGATCGGCGCCCGAAACCGAACGCCAGCCAACGTTGAACTGCCGGGCGATCGCGTTCAGTTGTGCCGCCTCCACAATGATGCGCCCACCTGGCTGGGGGCCAGGACCCAGCACGCGGTCAGCGTCCCGCCCGGCGTCGTCAAACAGGTCCTTCAGAAATACGTTCGGCCCATGCAGCGTCGTCATGCTGCGCAAGGCGGCCGCCTGCGCCTGGGTACAGGCCAGCAAGGCGAACACAAAAACAAGGATGCGCATGGTACTATCGCAGGTTCGTCAGCGTGGACATCATCTCATCGCTGGACGTGATCACCTTGCTGTTCATCTCATACGCGCGCTGGGCGGTGATCAGGTTGGTGATCTCGGTGACCACGTTGACATTGGAGGTCTCGATGAACCCTTGCTCCACCGAACCAAACCCCGGGGCTCCAGGATTGCCGGTGACCGGCGCACCCGACGCAGCGGTCTGCACGAACAGGTTGCCGCCCTGTGCATCCAGCCCCGCCTCATTCGGAAACGTCGCGAGCTGAATCTGCCCGATCGTCTGCGGCGCCGGCGTGTTGGCGAGCGTCACCTGCACCTGGCCGGAGGTGTTGATGGTCACACCCGTCGCGGCGGTGGGGATCTGTAATCCCGGCGCCACCGTGTAGCCGTCGGCCGTGACGATCGTGCCATCCGGCGCCAGGGCGAACGTCCCATCCCGTGTATAGGCGGTCTCGCCGCTCGGCGTCGTCACCTGGAAGTATCCATTCCCTTGAATCGCCAGGTCCAGCGTGTTCGATGTCTGCTGCAGGTTGCCCTGCTCGTTGATCCGGTAGATCGCCGCCGTCTTGACGCCGAGGCCGACCTGCGCGCCCGACGGCACCACCGTGCCGCTATCGGAACTGTTGGAACCAACCCGCCGCAGGTTCTGGTAAATCAAATCCTGGAACTCGGCCCGGCGGCGCTTGAAGCCCGTCGTGGTCATGTTCGCCATGTTGTTGGAAATGACCTCAACGTTGGTCTGCTGAGCCTGCATCCCGGTGCCGGCGATATCAAGCGAACGCATCTGTTTGTCTCCTGTGGCATTTTGTCACGATTTGGGGTCGGATTCGCGCTACGAACCACCCCCGGCAGGCAGCAGCTTGTCGATCGTCTCCTTCTGCCGGTCTCCCTCGGCCTGTACAAGCTGAGTAACGAACTGGAACTGACGCTGGATGTCCATCATCCGCGTCACCTCCAACACCGGCTGAACGTTGGAACCTTCGACCGCGCCTTGCACGACGCCCGGCGCCGCCACCGGCGTGGTAGGCCCGTCCGATATGAAATTCGTCGCACCTTCCGCCCGCATCTTCATCGGATCGACCGGTTGGACGACACCGATCTTACCAAGCGGCCCGTTTTGCGAAGAGATCGACCCATCCCCGGCGATCGTGATCTCGGTATCGGTGGATGCGACCTGTATGGGCTTGCCGGTGGCGTCGAGCACCGGGTTGCCGCTGCTGTCCGCCAACGTACCGTCCGGCATCGGTCCCAGACGGCCATCCCGCGTCAGCCGTGGCCCGTTCTTGGTGTTGACCGTGAAATACCCGTCGCCGCTGAGCGCGACATCGTATGGATTGGCGGTATGGGACAGCGTTCCCGGCTGCGATTCCCGGTACGTCGCCCGATCTTGCGTGTAAGTGATGCCGCGGGTGCCGGGAACCGGGGCCGTATTCGTCTGCGGATCGACCCAGTCGCTGAACTGGACGCGCTCGGTGCGGAACCCCGGGGTGTTCGCATTGGCGATGTTGTTCGCGGTAACGTCCATCGCCCGTTGCTGCGCGACCAGACGGGATGCGGCGAGTGAGGTCGTGATATTCATGTGGCGTCGTCCGAGATGTCGCGGGATACCACAGCAAGCGTCGTGCCATGCGCGAGCGGGCCCGGAAACATTCGCAAATGGCTGAAAACAAAAACAAACCCCTGATCCGTCCGACCTGCCTCGGGCCGGCAGAATCTGCCGATCGGCATTGAACGCCGTTACACCACATCAACCTTTCATTAACGGTTGTCTGTCACCCTGACGGGCATGAGTTCACCCCCGCCCCCGTCCAAAACCGATGAGACAGCCGAAGCGCCAGCCAAAAAGGGCAAGCTCAAGCTGATCATCATGGTCGCCGTGCCGGTCGTCCTGCTGCTGGCGGTGGCCGGACTGTGGTTCAGTGGAATCCTGCCGCACGCGTTGGGCATGAACAAGCATGATGAGCATACGGAAGAAGTCGCCAGGCCGGTTCCACCCACCTACGTCGATGTCCCCGAAATGATCGCGAACCTGAACAGCACGAACCACAAGCCCAGCTACGTGAAGCTGAGCGCTCGAATAGAGGTGCCGAAACCCGAGGATGCGGAAAAAGTAAAAGCTGCCCTGCCGCGTCTGCAGGACATGATGCAGACCTATCTTCGCGAAATGCGCCCGGAAGAACTGCGCGGGTCCGCCGGAACATACCGCCTGCGGGAGGAGTTGCTGGTGCGCGCCAACGCCGCCGTCGCCCCGGCGAAGATCAGCGACGTCCTCTTTACCCAGATGCTGGTCCAATGAGCGGTTCGGCCGAACAGACCGACGAGGAACTCGCCGCCGCCTGGGGTGCGGAAACCGAGGAACCATCGGTCGACAGCACGCAGGCGGCGCGGGAACTCAACCAGTCGGAAATCGACAACCTGCTTGGTTTCGATGAAGGCCCGTCCTCCGGTGAAGCCCGCACCGGCATGCAGAAGATCATCAGCTCCGGCCTCGTGTCTTACGAGCGCCTGCCGATGCTGGAGATCGTCTTCGACCGCCTGGTCCGCATCATGTCCACCAGCCTGCGCAATTTTACCTCCGACAACGTCGAGGTCGGCATCGACAACATCCTGTCGCTACGCTTCGGCGACTACCTGAACTCCATCCCGCTGCCCGCCATGCTCGCCGTGTTCAAGGCCGAGGAATGGGACAACCAGGGCCTGATGGTGATCGATTCGGCGATGATCTATTCGATCGTCGATGTGTTGCTGGGCGGCCGGCGCGGCACCGCGGCGATGCGCATCGAGGG
>JAQGHW010000605.1 GCA_028291505.1 Rhodopila sp.
GGAGTCTCGCAACTGGGCCATTGCGTGATCCAGCAAGGCGATCAGTCCGCCGAGCGCGACCGCTGAACCGCGCCAGGCGCCGGCCGAGAAATCAGGCTCCTGCAGGTAGTCCCCGGCGCCACCGAGCAGGGCCTGCGTGCTTGTCTCGCAGCCGGTGAAATCCACCGCGCCGGTTACCGCGGCGCGCATGCCCTGAAGCGGCGAGGGCAGGGGAGTCACGTGTTCGCCGATGCCGAGCGGGAGAACCAGCATACGCGTGTCGCCGTTTTCGTCTTGCGCGGTTACCAAGGCGCCGGTTGCGTGGCCCGCGGCGGAGCAAAACTGCTTACCGCCGCTGAGCAGGATCCGATTGCCGCTGCGTCGCATCTGGAGGCCGTTGGTGGGTGGATCGGTTACCCATAACGCATACAGGCCGTTGTCGGGGTGTACTGCCGATCCGTAGCGGGCAATGAGGTGCAGCGCGTTCAGGTGGGCCTCAAAAACACGTCCAACAGAGAGGTTGCCCTGTCCTACCAGGGTCAAAAGCGCTGCCACCTCATCGGGGTTGGCGAAGCCCATTACAGGCAGTGGAACGGTTAGGGCGCCTAGATCGCGCAGCTGGTCGATTTCCTCTGCCGGAAAGGCGGCGTCGCGGTCGAGCGCATCGGCGCGGCGTTGCATCCAAGGCACGATTTGCGAAACCGCGGTCAACAGAGCGGACATGGCTAATCCGCCGCCAGGATTTCGGGCAACGCCAAGTGACGCAGAAGCGATTCGGCTGCGGCGATCTGGGTCGGAAGATCGACGAAGCGGACCCTCCGCCGTCGCAGAACCGGACTGATGGCCTCCAGTTCCGCCCAGGCGGCACCAAAGAAAGGGTGCGCCAAGGCGTGCGCCAACCGGGCGGGTGAAATCATCAGATCGCCGGCGAGCGCGGCATCAGGCGCCGCGGTTCGGGCGTCGCGCGCTCTTTGCCGCAAACTGTAGCGCCGGAACGCATCCGAGGCCGGTTCGACCAGATCATCGGCGAATTCATCCTGCCGGATCATCCGGCGGCGGATCGCGTCGGCCATGCCACCGGGCGCCCGACCGACGATGCGTCCCGAGACGGTGACCCGGATCGCGGGATCGTGCCTTATGCGGGCGTCGATCATCCATAGTGCCCGCACGAAGGCGCGGTCCTCGCCGGCGGGGATCGCGGGGATGCCGCCCACGTGATGAAACGCGGCGGCGCGGACTGCCAGGCTGGCGCCCGATGCCTCGGTATGGCGCGGCGGCGGATCGTGCGGTTCGGGATCGAGCACCCAGGCGAGGTCGTCCAGCAGCACGATCAGGCGGCATTCCCGGGCGTCATCCGCATGCAGATGGGCCGGGATCATCGCCGCTTCCACCGGGTCGATGATGGTTCGGCCGCAGGCGATATCGACACCGTGAGCGAGCGAGGCGAGATTTCGAGCGATCCAGTCGGGCGGGACGACGGCGTCGGCGTCAGTTGTCAGCAGCACGCCATCCGGACCGGCGCGTTGGGCGGCCATCGCCATAGCCAGGCGCCGCGCGTGGCCGGCGTTGGCCTGAGCCGGCGGCAGTTCGCGGGTGATCACGTCCAGCTGGAAGCGCAGGCCGGGCGCCAAGCCTCGGGCGATCGTTTCAGTGGTGTCGGAAGAATTGTTCAGCATCAGAACAACGGCGTCCGGGCGGTGTATTTGTTCGTTCAAGGCGATCAGGCAGGGCGCTATGCGTTCGGCCTCATCTCGCGCCGGAATGGCGACAACAATATTAGCCACGGGCGAGTCTCGCCATGGGTGTTTCCTGCCAACAAAATTTACGTTTGGCAAAAATGGACGGCGACACGGCGGATACGAGCCGCTGTCACCTAGGTGTTATGGTGCTTGTGTTGACGAAAAAGCGACGTATAGGGCGGGCATGACACAACACATCGAAACCGACGTGGCGATCGTCGGCGCTGGCCCGGTCGGGCTGTTCGCCGTTTTCGAGTTGGGCATGCTGAAGCTGTCCAGCGTGCTGATCGACGCGCTGGGCGAGGTCGGCGGCCAATGCACGGCGCTGTATCCGGAGAAACCGATCTACGACATTCCGGCCCACCCGGCGATCGAGGCTGGGGCCCTGATTACTCGGCTTGAGCAACAGATCGCGCCGTTTCCGGTGCCTCGGCTGTTGGGGCGTCAGGTCAACGGCATGAGTGGCGAAGCGGGCGGGTTCACGCTGACCACCGATCAGGGCGACACGGTGCGGGCCAAGGCGGTGATTGTCGCCGCGGGGGCTGGTGCGTTTGGTCCGAACCGCCCGCCGCTGGATGGGTTGGCGGCGTACGAGGCTTCCGGGGCGGTGCAGTATTATGTCCGCCGCCGAGAAGACCTGCGGGGCAGGCGCGTGGTGATCGCGGGTGGGGGTGATTCGGCGGTGGACTGGGCGCTGGCGCTGAAGGACATCGCTCGTGTCGCTGTGGTGCATCGGCGGGCAAAGTTCCGTGCGGCGCCGGAAAGTGCGACACGGCTGGACGAAGCCGCGGGGAAGGGTGAGATCGAGATGGTGATCCCATACCAGTTGCATGGGCTGGTGGGTGCCGATGGGGTGTTGTCGGCGGTGGAGGTGGCGACGTTGGACGGCGCGGTCAAAGCACTTCCGGCCGATGTGCTGCTGCCGTTCTTCGGGCTTTCGATGGACCTGGGTCCGATTGCCGCCTGGGGGTTGCAGAGCGAGGCACATCACGTGCGGGTGGATGCGGCGACGTGCCAGACCAGCCTGCCCGGCGTGTTCGCCATTGGCGACGTGGCGACCTATCCCGGGAAGTTGAAACTGATCCTGCAGGGGTTTAGCGAGGCGGCCGTCGCAGCGCACGCGATCTTCCCGATCGTGCATCCGGATCAGGCGCTGCATTTCGAATATTCCACCAGCAAGGGTGTGCCGGGATAAAGGGCGGCTTGCGAGATGCGGCGATCCGGGGGACTGTGTTCTTCATAAGAAAAAGCTGGGAGGACACAAGTGAACGCATCAATGGGGCGTCGTTATCTGCTCGCTGGTGGCTTGGCGGCCGCCGCGTTGCCGCGCGCCGCGGGTGCGCAGGCGAAGCCGATCCGGATCGGTGTGCTGACGGACATGGTGGGGGTCTATTCGGCGAACACCGGTCCTGGATCGGTTGCCGGAACAAAGCTCGCCATTGAAGATTTTGCCAAGTTGCATCCCGAGGTACATGTGGAGCTGGTCTCCGCGGATTTGCAATTGAAGCCTGACGTCGCGGTCGGCATCGCCGGCGACTGGCTGGACAACAAGGGCGTCGATCTGATTACCGACGTGCCGCTGTCGTCGGCGGCGTTCGCGATCGGGGACATGGTGAAAGCCAAGGACAAGGCGGCGATATTTACGGGCGGCGCGTCGGCCGACATCACCGGCCGTCACTGCGGGCCGAACCACCTGCACTGGGCGTACGACACGTGGTCGATGCCGCACGCGGTGGTCGATGCGACAGTAAAAGAGGGTGGCGATACCTGGTACTTCATCACCGCCGACTATGCGTTCGGTCATGCGTTGGAGAGCGATGCGGCGAGTTTCGTGACGGCGGCGGGTGGCAAGGTTCTCGGGGAGGCTTTGGCGCCGTTCCCGGGCACGACTGATTTCTCGTCACATCTGGTGCAGGCGAAGGCGAGTGGTGCCAAGGTCATCGGTTTCGCCAACGGCGGGGGCGACACGGTGAACTGCATCAAGCAGTCGGCCGAGTTCGGCATCCAGAACGGCGGTCAGAAAATTGCCGGCTTGCTGTTCCTGATCCACGACGTGCATGGGGTCGGCCTGGCGTCTGCCAAGGGTGTGCTGCTGACGGAACCGTTCTACTGGAACATGAACGATGGCACGCGCGCCTTCGCCAAACGTTTCGGTGGGTTGATGCCGGGGAACGTTCCGGGGTCGGTGCATGCAGCCCAGTATTCAGCGGTGATGCATTACTTGAAGGCCTGCGTCGCCGTGGGGCCGGAGAGGGCGAAAGCAAGCGGACGGGCGGTGATCGATCAGATGAAGGCGACGCCAACCGACGATCCGCTGTTCGGCAAGGGTTCGGTGCGTAAGGACGGACGGGCAATCCACGACATGCATTTGTTCGAAGTGAAGTCTCCGGAGCAGTCCAAGGAGCCGTGGGATTACTACGTTCATAAGCGCACCGTTCCGGCGGCCGAGGCGTTTCGGCCGATCGACAAAGGCGGATGCAGCTTCGCGCAGGGGTAGCGGGGTTGGGGGCTACGCCGCGGGGTTGCGCACGCGCACGAAGTTCATCGGCTTCATGGTCATCACCACGTCGCCGTTCTGGTTCAGTACTTCCAGCAGGGTGTGCACCAGCCCGCGATCCGGTTTGGTGCGCGACCGTCGAGCCTGGTGAACAGTGGCCTGCACCGTCAGGATGTCGCCCGGGCGAACTGGTTGGGGCCAGCGCAGTTCGTCGATGCCCGGCGCGGCCAGTCCGTTGTGCGGCAAGAAATTCTCGACGAGGAGTCGCATGGTCCGAACGACGGTGTGCCAACCGCTGGCGATGATTCCGCCGAATGGGCCCTTGGCGGCGAGGTCGCGATCGACGTGCATCATCTGCGGGTCGTACAGGCTGGCGAACTGGATGATCTCGTCCTCGGTCACGGTGAATGAGCCGCAAACGTAGGTGGCGCCCTCCGTATAATCCTCGAAGAAGCGATCGGATGGTGGGGTGGAGAAGACCTCGAACATGAAATGTGCCGCTCTGTTGCCGGTTCGCAGGGTAGCATGCGATATATTGCATGATGATCAATGGGTCCAACGGGCGCAATCCCGGACCGGCCTTTACCGTATTGGACGCACGCCCACGTGCCGAAGCTGTTTCCTAGTTTAGACCACATGGCGGTGATGGCCGCGGAATGATGGCTGGCGACGACGATGTGGCCTTTCTGCGCGCATTGGGTCAGCGGGTGCGGCTGCTGCGGGCTCGTCGGGGGATGACGCGGCGCATCCTGGCGGCGCAGTCGGGGGTGTCCGAACGGTATATCTCGGCGGTGGAGGCGGGGACGGGGAATGGCTCGATCCTGCTGCTGCGCGGGTTGGCGCAGGCCCTGAACGTCGGCCTGCGCGCCCTGGTGGAAGACGCGGCCGAACCGGTCGCGGCGCCGGTGGCCAGGGCGCCGGATTTCCGCGACCGCGTTGCGTTGATCGGGTTGCGGGGGGCCGGAAAATCGACGCTGGGGCGGCTGTTGGCGGACTATCTGCGTGTTCCGTTCCTGGAATTGGACCAGGAGATCGAGAAGGAAGCCGGGCTTGGCCTGGGCGAGATCATGGAGCTGCACGGTCAGCCCGGTTTCCGGCGGCTTGAAAGCGGTGTTCTGGAGCGGCTGGTCGCGACTCATCCGAAAGCGGTGGTCGCTGCGGGTGGCGGCATCGTCGCTGAGGGCGCAACGTTTGCGCGGCTGCTGGAATCATGTCTGACGGTCTGGGTGAAAGCCAGCCCGGAGGAGCACATGCAGCGGGTCATCGACCAGGGTGATCTGCGGCCAATGCGCGACAACCGCCGTTCGATGGCTGACCTGCGGGCGATCCTTGCCAGCCGTGAGGCGCTGTATGCCCGTGCCGACATTCAGGTCGAGACCAGCGGGCGGGACGTGGATGGCACGCTGGCGGTCCTGGTGTCGGCCATTGGCGGCTGAACGGGCAGTCTGCTAGGGGGCCTTATGGGCGGCGTAAGCGGGTCCTGGCTGTACCGACATGACGAAGACGTCTGGTTGCTCGTTCGGGCCGAATGGTCCGGGGACCTTGTTGTTGATGGGCGGCAGGCTTTGCAGGAAAGCGGCGACCGCAAGGGCGTCGGGTTTGGTCAGGTTGGCGAAACCGCGCCATGGCATCGAAGGCGCCAGGAGCCGCTTATCCGGTCGCTCACCCATGGTGATCGCGGTGGCGATCTGCTGCGCGGTCCATTTGCCCAATCCGGTTTCTTTGTCGGAGGTCAGGTTGGGACCGACGAAGACGCCGAGGTTCGGAATGCCGAAGCCGACATCCGACCCGCCGAGAAAGCGTGTTGTGTCGGGGTGTCCTAGGAAATTCCCGGGCGTGTGGCAATCGCTGCAACCGCTGATCAGTACGAGGTATTTGCCGCGTTCGATTTGCGGGTCGGCCGCGTGCGCTGCGACGCCGAACACGGCCGAAAATATTGCTGCCACGGCGGACAGGACAACGCGATGCGACATGAGGCTGCTCCCTTGATTATATTCCGCAACTACTATGGAATTGGATGCGGTTCAAGATCGATTTTGTCGCGATACTTGCGCGGGTTCGACGGCGGGCCGGATCAGGCCAGCAGGGTTTTCGCGGCCTCGACGACCTGGTCGACGGTGATGCCGTCCATCGAGGCGGCAACCACTGCCGTTGCGCAGCGGCCAACTGGGCCGTATGTCGCGGCATCGGTCGGGCCGAACAGTCCGATCGTTGGTGCCCCGGCGGCGGCGGACAGATGCATCAGGCCTGAGTCGTTGCCGATGAACAGGGCTGAGCGTTGCAGCACCGCGGCGACTTCCGGCAGTGACAAGGTGCCGACGAGGTCCAGTGCCTGCGGCAGTGCGGCCAGCAACGGTGCGGCCATGGTCCGTTCGGCTGGCCCGGGGCCGCCCAGCACGACTGCGATTGCGTTCGGGATCAAGGACGTTGTCAGGGTCCTGCAGGCCGTTGCGAAGCGGTCCGGCGGCCAGACTTTCGGCCACCAATTCGCGGTGGGGGCTAACGCGATGATTGGTCTGTCGATTGGCACAAGATCGGATGCTCTGCGTTGGTCCGCCTCGGCGATCCAGGCGACCGGTGATGGTGGCGGTGACAGGCCGAGGATGGCGCCGAGCTGGACGATTTTCGGCCCTTGCATGCGGCGGAACACTGCTCGCCGGCGCGTCGGCACCAGCCAGGAGAGGGCTGATCCACGGATGTCGACCACCAGATCCCAGACGTGCAACGCCACGTCCGCCCATAGCGGCAGCCAGTGCCGACCCCAGGGCTGTTTGCGCAGCACGATCGTGTGCTCTCGGTTCGGCATACGGGCGAACACGCCTTCGGCTGCCGGGCCGCATACCACTGTAATCCGAGCCTCGGGGTGGGACCGGATCAGGTGGTCGAGCAGCCCGGTGGACAGGACCGCATCGCCCAACCGGTTGGATGTCACGAACAGGATTCTCATTCGGTGTCGCAATTAGCAGGGGTTTGACCCGGCGGCCATGGTTGGGCAGCGTGCGCGCAACCGAACCAACGGAGACGCCCGATGTCAGACGAAACCTTTGTAGAGCTTGGCGAGGATTTTCCTGAATTGCGCGAATCAGTGCGCAAGATCTGTGCCCGCTATCCGGGCACTTATTGGAGCGGCCTGGAAGACAAGGAAGCCTATCCGACCGAATTCGTCGACGAACTGACCCAGTCCGGGTTTCTTGCCGCGCTGATCCCCGAGGAATACGGCGGTTCCGGTCTGCCGCTGCGGGCGGCGGCGGTTATCCTGGAGGAAATCAATGCCTCCGGCTGTGTCGCCAGCCAGGGCCACGCGCAGATGTACATCATGGGCACGCTGCTGCGGCACGGCAGTGAGGCGCAGAAGCGCAAATACCTGCCGGAGATCGCGGCCGGCCGTTTACGTTTGCAGGCGTTCGGTGTCACCGAACCGACCACGGGTTCCGACACCACGCAGTTGAAGACACGGGCGGTGCGGGATGGCGATTCTTATTTGGTCACGGGTCAGAAGGTGTGGACGTCGCGGGCCATGCACTCCGACATGATGCTGCTGCTGGCCCGCACCACATCCGCCGATCAGGTGAAGAAGCGCAGTGACGGCCTGTCGGTGTTCCTGATCGACATTACCGCGCGGAATACCGGCAAGGGCCTGGAAGTCCGCCCGATCAAGGCGATGATCAACCACAACACGACTGAGGTGTTCTTCGACAATTTCCGCATTCCCGCGGACAGCCTGATTGGGGAGGAAGGCAAGGGGTTTCGCTACATCCTGGATGGCATGAATGCCGAACGTATCCTGGTTGCCAGCGAGGCGGTCGGCGACGGTCGGTGGTTCGTGAAGAAGGCCACCCAATACGCCAAAGATCGGATCGTGTTCGGGGCGCCGATCGGGAAGAATCAGGCAGTCCAATTCCCGATTGCCCGCGCCTGGGCGGAACTGGAGGCAGCCGACATGGTGTGCCGCCGAGCGGCCGCGCTGTTCGACAACGGACGGGAGTGTGGCGCGGATGCGAACATCGCCAAGCTGCTGGCCTCCGAATCCGCATGGAAGGCGGCCGATACCGCGATGCAGACTTTCGGGGGATTTGCCTACGCCCGTGAATACGAGATCGAGCGTAAGTGGCGTGAGGTGCGGCTGTACCAGATCGCACCGATTTCCACGAACCTGATCCTTGGTTACGTCGGGCAACACGTGCTGGGGATGCCGCGGTCCTATTGACCGAGGGACTTACGGCCGGGTCGATCGGGCTGTCGGGTCGCCGGACGCGTGATCCACTCATTCCCTCGAACCCGATCATTCGCTACGGTGCTCCCGATCAGAAAAGCGCCGTAAGGGAAACGTTCAATGTTGCGCTCTCGCCTATTGTTGGCGGTCGCCTGCCTGCTCGCATCGATCGGCACCGCGGCCGCTCAGAAGCCGGGCGGCACGCTGCGCGTGACCCATCGCGACAACCCACCGAGCGCGTCGATACTGGAGGAGGCGACGATCTCCACGGACATGCCGTTCATGGCGGTGTTCAACAACCTGGTTGTGTTCGATCCCGAGAGCCCGCTGAACCGGCTGGACCGCGTGGTG
>JAQGHW010000626.1 GCA_028291505.1 Rhodopila sp.
CTGTATGCACAACACGCCATGCAAATGGCTGACGAGTCGCCTGCTCCGTAACGACCTCGGTGAAGATCAGCACGGTGTTATCCTCATGGATGACCTTGGTGACAGTCATGCGGCCATCGTCCACGCCTGTTACTTTCATGGCGAAGCTCTGGACAAGATAATTGCGGAACTCCCGCCGAAACGTCTGGCGATCGGCCAATGTCGCCCGCGTCCAACGCCACCCGAGCAGGCAATGACTGATGGCGTCCAGATCGAGGCCCTCGGATACCAAAGCCGCAAAGCGTCGCTTTCGTTCGGCGGGATCGAAGCTTGTCGGATGCAGTTGCGTTGAGACGTCGTGGTTGAAGGCGAAGAGGAACTGGACTGGGTCGGGCGGTTGGCCGACGGCAGATGCCGTCAGGGTCAGCATCGACATAAGTGCAACGAACCCGATGCGCAGGCTCAAGCGCCTGCGGCAATTGCCAGGCCTGCCCATCGGGCTCGTTGCACGACCGGACGGTTGGGGAATTCGTCCCGCCCGGGGACGTGGCGCAAAGGCGGTAACCGCGAAGAAGGTACTGAGCGTGAACATAGGAGCAGGCTAGCTCCGAGACTTCGCAGGTTGATGTCGGTTTTGCTCTGCGTCTGCCATTATGTGTCGGCGCAGAAATGAGCATCGTGCGATCGTGACGACGTTGCCATCAGAACCTGTACAGGATGCCGGCAGCAACGGAAGGTTGCAATTTCTGCTGTGTCAGGGGGCTGTTGGCGGCACTTCCGACCAGTTGCGACAGGCCCACATGGGTGATGGCGGACCAACGGTCGGTGATGGCATATTTCGCCGTCAGCGAAAGTTCCACGTTCTTTATGCCAGGTGTCGCATCATAGGCCCGCGTGGGATTGCCGAGCGAGGTGGCTCGGGCGGCAGAACTCGCCGACACGCCAAAAAAGGTCTGCTCGTATTGGCGGTCCGCGAAGTTCACTCTGGGGCCGAAATAAATCTGCAATGCCGGAAACGGGCTAAACCTATAGTCGCCGCCGAGGGAGATGACTGTTCCGGAAGCGGGTCCAATACGGTCCTTGACCTCAAGGCCGACCGAGAATGGCCGGAAATCGTAGGTCAGGAAGCCGGAGACAGTGGCGGCGCCGGGGATATTCGGCAGGCCTTCAACGCGGCCGCTATTAGCCCGGCCGCGTCCGCTGCTGTAGTTTACATTCACGCCGGCCTTGAAACCCCCGATGTCGATAATATTGACGGCCACACCGTGAGTGGTGGAAATCGACACCCGGTCGTTGGCCAGGCCGTTGATTTCGACGAAAGGTATGGGTGAGACTCTTAGCGTCTTTGATCCCTCGTACGCCGGGGCTAAGGCCGCCCCGCCTCCAAGATTGATTACGATTCCCTGACCGGAGGACGGCTTCGGTGGTTCGGGGACAGGCGTGCCGGTGAGATTGAAGTCCTGCGCAGGCGCGCCGGCAGTTGTGGCCAGCAGGATGCAGAGGCTGGACGTAGTCAGCGACGAAAGCCGCGATGCAGCCCCACGCATTGCATGATCGATGACACTGAACATGTGGATAGACTCCTGGGTGGCGGTTCGGCGGCCATGCGGCATGCACCGGGTTGAACGGGCGGACCGAGTGATACGTTTCGAAGCTGGATAGCCGGCTATTTCTCGCCGATGACCAGAACGCGGAACGTTCCGGGATGCTGTTTGAACCCGGAGACCGAGGCCGAGAAATCGGCCGCCGGCAGATAGAAGCGGCCGGTCCTCGGATCGAGTGCACCGGTGTGCGCCCCGATCGCTGTGGCAATGCGTCCGGTAACCGATACGCCCTGCGGGGACTCGGCGATCGCCAGCATTGTTGCGTCCCGCGCACAGGGAACGAAGAACATCCGGCGCTGGCGATCGAAGATGACCGCATCTGGTATCCGGTCGATTGCTATCGTCGCAATGACCGTGCCGTCGCTTGCATGGAGAGCGACGGCCTTCTGCTTGTGGCAGACCGATAGAATAACACCACTCTCCGGATCGATTCCGATACCGGTCGGCTTTTGACATCCGGGAAGGGCGTAACGTGCCACGATCCGCAGCGTTCTCGTATCGACAACGGCAATGGCCGACTGATCGGAGATATTGACGTAAAGGTGGCCATTGCCGTCGACAACAGCCGCCTCAAGCTGTCCGCCAATCGCGATGCGCGTCGTAACGGCCCGTGTCGACAAATCAACGACGGCAAGGTCACCGGATTTGCTGTCGACGACGAATGCCGACTTTGACGCAGGGTCGTAGACCGCCGCATCTGGTTCGTCGCCGACGGGAATTTCTGCCATGATCGTTCCGGTGCCAGCATTGGCGATCGTGGCAACGTTCGACTCCCCGTTGGTGATGAGCAATCTGCCACCAGGCAGCGGCACGACCGCATGTACAGTCTTGCCGGGGATAAAGCGTGGGGTGACCTTCAACGTCTCCAGGTCGATGCTCATCACACCATCGCCGCGCGCGACGTATAGACGCCGGGCGGTCGGGTCGACTGATGCGTAGTCGAAACTGGCATCGTCGCCCGGGATCGTCGTGACGACCCCAAGCCCGGAGACATCCGCCGCTTGGGCCAACGATGAGGCGCCCAGCATCGCGCCGGCGCAGACTGCCGCCATCAGGTAACCGATGAACGCGCCGCTCATTCCGGTACCACTATCAGAGCGACGGGTCAGGCTACGCATTGACGTGCGCCGGATCATTCTGCCGCCGCGGCAAACGATGCCTGGGAAAGCTTTGCAGGTGGTGTTGCGTCGCCCTGATGGTCGGTGACGAGGCCGGCCTTGCCTTCAGCAACAAGCGCGGCACGGCGCTGTGCCGTCGCGCTGCGCAGCGTCGCGTAATAATCAAGTGAGGTATGCTCAAGAGAGTCCGTCGTCCCGAGTAGTCCGGCCCGTTTATCGACCAGGCCAAGGCCTCCGCTGGCCATTCCCACAGCCGCCGCCGCGCCGCCGGAAGGAAGGCTGGTCGGGTTGGTGACCAGGTCGACAACCTTGCCGAAACCATCTCGCACATTCGACGGCCCGAACAGCGGCAACTGCACCACCGGACCCGGACCGGCGCCCCAGACCCCGAGTGTCTGTCCGAAGTCGGCACTGTGTTCTGGTCTGTTCCAGCCCGTTGCGACGTCGAACAAGCCGACGCCACCGACGGTCGTGTTGATGGCAAATCGTTGGGTGGTGTTCCAGGCGCGGCTGAAGTTACCCTGAAGGACGTCATTTACTGCGACAGCAGGTTGGCCGAGATTGGCAACAAAGTTGTGGATGCTCCTTTGAACGCGGCCAGGAACGTAGTTCTCATAGCTACGCGCAACGGGTTGCAGTGCGTGGTGATCCACGAACTGGTTCCCGGCGAAGATGGTCCGATTGGTCGGTTCGGCTGGATCGTTGGTCTGTTCATACTCCGCGCGCGCTTCCGGATCCGTGGGGGCGTGGGCGCAAGCCGACAGCAAGAGCATAGACGTCAGCAGAAGACCGCTCGCCAGTCGCTCACCCGCCGCGGACCGCCGGGTGGTCCAGCGGCCGTACTCAGGATGACCGGTTCGGCGGAGCCCTTTTTCGCCGGGCATGGCTGTCGCGGAATTGTCCAATTCGGTGTCTCCTGTCTTGATGGCACCGAAACCTAGATGGCCGATTTGTTTGGATGATGTGCGGTTTATAAAAGGGGGATTACAATGTGTATGACTTGAAATATTTCTACCGATCGCGGGACATCAAACCGAGGCCATTTCGGGTTACTGTTGGGAATGAACTTTATGCCGCACATCCTGGTCGTGGACGATGACGAGGACATTTTGTCTCTGCTCACCGGATTCTTTCGGAAGCATGGCCATCTGGTGACCGTCGCGGCCAATGGCACGGCCATGTTCCAGGCGCTGGAGGCACAAAAGATCGATTTGGTGATCCTGGACGTCATGCTGCAGGGAGAAGATGGATTCAGCTTGTGCCGCAGGCTGCGCACGGCATCCAAGGTGCCCGTTATCATGTTGACCGCGATGGCGGATCATACGGATCGGATCGTCGGTCTGGAAATCGGCGCGGACGACTATCTGGTGAAGCCGTTCGATGCGCGGGAGCTTCTGGCGCGCGTCAAGGCGGTACTGCGTCGCACGATGGGGGCGCCCATTGGGCCGACAAGCACCGAGATACGACCGATCCTGATCTTCGGGGAATGGCGGCTCGACGTGGCTCGGCGGGAATTGCGATCCGCCGACAACACGCTGATGATCCTTTCAGGAGGCGAATTCGATCTGTTGCTTGCGTTCGCGGAGCACCCTCAGCGAGTACTTACTCGGGACCAACTTCTCGACCTGGCGCGCGGCGTTTCACACGCCGCCTACGATCGAAGCATCGACGTTCAAGTAAGCCGTCTGCGGCGCAAGCTGGAGTTCGACGCCAAGACCCCTTCGGTCATCCGTACCGTTCGCAACGGCGGCTATATTTTCACGCCGACGGTGCTTCGGGGATGAGATTCAAGTTCTGGGCCGGGGACACGATCGCGCGGCGTTTTGCCTTGACCATCGCATCGGCGATCATTGTGGCACTTGCACTGATTGGGGCAGTCATTCAGTTTGCTGGGCTATGGGGGCACCCTCCGGTTGACAAGCCGGCCCTTTTGGAGCGGGCGAACGACATCGTGCGCATGGTCGAAGTGGCTCCCGAGCGGGACCGGCAGGCACTGGTGGATGCTGTCGCCAACGGGATATATCGCCTGGATTGGTATTCCGCCACATCGACTGTGGCGGTAATGCTCGATGCCGCGGCGACTCTCAGGAACCTCAGGGACCTGCCGCTGTTTGACGCCAGCGGACATCGACGCCGAATAGTGTCCTTTACTTCGGAGACCCAAGGACCATTACTTTCAGGTCTTCGTCCCGGCAGTGCGGATCATCCGAATGCCTACTTCCTCGGGGTAGAACTCCAGGATGCCAGTTGGATCGTCTTCATGGCACCCCATCGGATCTGGAGCTTTGGATCCTCGGCCGGGATCGGGCTTACCCTGGTAGTCGTGATCGTATCGATTGCCGCCGTCTCAGCGATCGCAACTTACCAGTTGTCTCGCCCGATCAGGGAATTCACCGAGGCCCTCCGGCGATTTGGTACCGACCCACGAGCCTCTCCGATCCCTGAAGCGGGACCCCGCGAACTGCGGTCGTCGATCGGTGCGTTCAACGCGATGCAGGCGCAGATCCAGAAGTTCGTGGAAGACCGAACCGCCATGCTGGCCGCGATCTCGCACGACTTGCGAACGCCGCTCACGAAGATGCGGCTGCGTGGCGAGTTCATGGAAGATGACGAACAACGGGCGCGGCTGTTTCGCGATGTCGACGACATGCAGGCCATGGTCGACTCGGCGCTCGCGTTCTTCCGGGACGACTTTCAGGATGAGGAGACGACGGCGTTCGACTTCCCGGAGATGCTTCGAACGATTGCCGACGATTACAACGATCAGGGTTCTGAGATCACCTACGATGGCGCAAAGCATGTCGCCTTTTGTGGACGGCCGTTCGCCCTGAAGCGGGCCTTCACCAATCTTGTCGACAACGCCGTCAAGTACGGCCGATCGCCGGAGCTGGAATTCCGTGTTGCGGAGCCGCTGATCGTGGTGATGGTCAGAGACAGTGGTCCCGGTATTCCTCCCGAGGCAGCGGAGCAGGTATTCGCCCCGTTCTATCGGCTGGAGCGGTCGCGCAATCGCGCTACCGGCGGTGTAGGACTTGGGTTGACTTCGGCTCGTGCCGTTATTCGTGCCCATGGGGGTGATATCAGTCTCCGTAACCGGCCAACCGGTGGGCTAGAGGTACAGGTTAGTCTTCCAATCGCCTTTTGATGTCCGCTTGAAGAATACTGTGTCGGATTTTCCGGGGTGGTCGAAGCGAACCTGCTGGTTTGCCGGACACAGCAAGCTTGCCGTGCGGACGGATCGGTGGTGCGATGGCGCTTTGATATAGTGTCAACCCCTGGCTGATGCGGCTTTGCATCGAGATGAAACCGAAACGGACACAGCCCGCGACATGGCTCGGTGCTCTGGTGCAGGCGCCACAAAGGAGAGAAAGATGGCAAAGGAAATTCTGTGCGGCTTCGGTGTCGATGTCGACGCGGTGGCAGGGTGGCTCGGCTCGTATGGTGGGGAAGACTCGCCGGACGACATTTCGAGAGGCCTCTTCGCCGGCGAGGTCGGTGCCCCGCGACTCGTCGAGCTGTTCCGCCGTTTCGGCATCAAGACCACGTGGTTCATTCCCGGCCACTCGATCGAAACGCTCCCGGAACAGATGCGCCAGGTGGCCGAGGCCGGGCACGAGATTGGCGTGCACGGCTACAGCCACGAAAACCCGATCGCCATGACCGCGGCCCAGGAAGAGGAGGTCCTGGACAAGTGCATCGATCTGGTAACGAATCTCTCCGGCAAGCGGCCGGCCGGTTACGTCGCGCCCTGGTGGGAGTTCAGCCCGATCACCAACGAGTTGCTGTTGAAAAAGGGGCTGAAATACGACCACAGCCTGATGCACCATGATCACCAGCCGTATTATGTGCGCGCAGGCGACAAATGGACCAAGATCGACTACGCGAAGAAGGCTCGGGAGTGGATGGTGCCGCTGACGCGCGGCCAGGAAACGGCCCTCATCGAGATCCCCGGCAACTGGTATCTGGACGACCTGCCGCCGATGATGTTCATCAAGAAGGCACCCAATAGTTTCGGTTTCGTCAACCCGCACGATATCGAGCAACTGTGGCGAGACCAGTTCGACTGGGTGTACCGCGAGTACGAGTATGCGGTCTTTCCGATAACCATCCACCCGGACGTCTCTGGCCGGCCGCAGGTGCTTATGATGCTCGAGCGACTCTATGGTTATATAGCGCGGCATCCGGGGGTGCGCTTCGTGACGATGAATGAGATGGCCGACGACTTCGCGCGTCGCTCACCGCGCAAAACCGGCTGAGCGGGTTTCGCCATGTGCGCGCTATGTGGTGCGTTTGGCGGTGAGGAGCACTGGTCGACGCGTGCGGAAGCGCCCGGCCAGACCCGCCGCGCCGAACGTCTGGCGCGCGTACGCGCCGCGAATGCCGTTCTCGGGGCTTTCGCGATGCGGCTCGATGATTGGCAGGGAGCAGCGTTCGTCATCTCCGGTGCCACCGGCCGGCGTGAGGTTGTCGATACGCTGCCGCAAGTGTGGGAGATGGCGGGCCGCATGCTGGGTCGGTCGATCGATCCGCTGGATCCGGAATTGATCGCGCGCATGACCCAACGGATGCGACAATGAACGCGCGCATTCCGGTCCATGTGCTGACCGGCTTCCTCGGCTCCGGGAAAACCACGCTCCTGCGACATTTGCTGTCCAGCCCCGCGTTCGCCGATTGTGCCGTGCTGGTCAACGAATTTGGTGAGATCGGTCTCGACCATCACCTGATCGCCGATGTCCGCGGCGACGTCGTGCTCATGCAGTCGGGCTGTATATGTTGCACCATCCGCGGCGACCTTGCCGAGGTCATTCGCGGCCTCTATGCGCGGCGAGACCGCGGTGAGGTCGCGTTCTCGCGCCTGGTGATTGAAACCACCGGCCTGGCGGATCCGACGCCGGTTCTCGCAACGATCATGCACGAGCCGCAGATCCGCCACCACTTTCAGGTGGCATGTGTGATCGCCACGGTCGACGCGGTGAACGGGGCGGTTCATCTCCAGCGCCAACCCGAGTCGGTGAAGCAGGCGGCCCTCGCCGACCGCATCGTCATCACCAAGGTCGACCTCACTGACCTGGCCGGCCTGAGGGCGCTCGAAGCGCGACTCGAACGGCTGAACCCGTCGGCTCGACGCTGGCGTTCGGCAAACACGCCGCCCCCGCCCGACTGGGTGCTGGCCGAAGACGAAATCCGCACGATGATGGTCTGCGACTCGCCGGCGGTCCAGGAGAAGCCGGGACATGATTCCAACCGGCATGATGCGCGCATTCGGGCGTTCACGCTCAGTCTCGATACCAGCATTGACTGGAATGTCTTTGCCGTCTGGTTCACCTTGTTGCTGCACAGTCATGGCGCTGATGTGCTTCGCGTGAAAGGGATGCTCCGCGTCGTGGGCGTGCCCGGGCCAGTCCTGGTGAACGCGGTACAACACCTGGTTCATCCGCCGGTCCATCTCGAAGCGTGGCCCGGGGACTGGCAACAGTCGCGGCTGGTGTTCATTGTCCGCGACCTCGCATCCGCCGAGATCGAGCGCTCCTTCGCCGCTTTTCATTTCTTGCTGGCCACCAAATAACGGCGAAGTGCCCGTCCCGAGGTCACGGTCATGGTTTCAGCACGTAATCGGCCGAAACGTCCGCTGTGACCTCCTCCGGGGACGCCGTCGCCTGCGGTGCCGGCATCGCCCGGGCGGCCATCGCCATGACCCCGGAGGGTCGCCGGGGCTGGTAAACCGGACCATCAAGCCTGACCTCCTGGACGTGATCGACTTGCAGGCCCAGCGTTGCCGCGACCGACTTGGCGCGCGTCATAAGCTCCTTCAGCGCTGCTGTGGTCGCCTCATCATGCGCCTTGCGGCGTAACGCCGGCGACAACTGCCACTCAAGCGATGCCATAACGAAACCAGATGCCTGAAGCTTGCCTGCCGCATCCAGCAGCAACGGTCCGTCGGGCCCGCGCAGCTCCAACGTCTGCTGGGCGACCCATGCCGTGCGTTTGTCGTCAGCTGGCCCTACCGAATAGCCGATCGCTCGGGCTTCCACGCTCCGCAGATCGTGGACCGCGTTCAGGCCATCGGCGATCAACCCATTGACGCGCCTTTGCGCCGTGGCGGGCACCGGAGAAGTCGCCTGCGCCACCAGGTCAGCGACCAGCTCGTCCGGCGACGCCTGGACCGATCCTGTGGCGGATAAATGCATGACGGTGCCGTCCCTCGGGGCAGGCGGCTGGGCATTGGCTTCGCCCTTCCAAAGCGCGAGCGCTATGACCGTACCGAATACAACGGTTTTCGTTCGTGACATCGTGGTGTCCTTCCTCATGGATTCGAAAGCGCTCCGGCGGGTGGTGCGAACGGACATCCGGGAAACGCAGGCCTCATGCTGAAATGGCGCGCTCACGCGGCGTTGGCGATCCAGGCCAACCGTGCAACAATGCCACCGGAGGCGGCGACGATCGCGCCGGCCGAAACGGCCCCGGAAGCCGGCG
>JAQGHW010000657.1 GCA_028291505.1 Rhodopila sp.
TAGGACCGGTTATGCAACACCCGGTCCTGCACATCCATCAGCCCGGCGAAGCACATCTCCGCCAGCACTTCCTTACGTTCGGTGGTGTCCTGCATCAGCCCGAGGAACACGCGGTAGGCCTCGACGACCTGGCCGCGATGCACCAGGGTCATCCAGTTGTTCAGGCGTTCGCTCAGCGAACCGGTCTGCGCGACGGGCTCCTGATCCGGCCAATAGACGACTGGGGCGGGCGGGGCTTCCTCAATTTGGCTGTTGCCGCGATGGCGGGTGTAATGGCCGGGGGCCTTGTCGATCTTCTGGTTCCAGATATCCAGGCCGGTCGGGATGTACCAGATGGTCTGCGCCATCGGCAGCATCGCGAGATGCGACGGCAGCATCCGGTTGAGGTTGATGGTGGCCCGAGCGCTGAGGAGGCAATGGTCGTTGTTGACGAAGTTTGGGTAGCCGTCGTCGATCCGCTCATGATAGGGCACATGGGTGTAGGGCGCGTGGATGCGGACGCCCTCGGCGATAATCTCCGTCAGCGGCCGGCCGGCCCGAACGAGTTCGTAATAGACATCGCTGGCGCCCCTTTGGTCGCGCATGAGGCAGCGGTCTTCCAGCTTGTCATAAAGACTGCGAACCACACTGCTGTTCCGCTCGGTGGCGACGTTCGTATCCATCCTTGGTGCCCTCTCCGACTGTTCGTCGATTTCACCGATCCTACGCTTGACATGCAGGCGGCGACAACCATCGTGCGAGTCTCGGGGAGGAAATTCCACATGACAGGCAGTGAATGGACCGTCAGCACGGTGGCCGGAACCGGCGAACAAGGTTATTCCGGGGACGGATCGGCGGCGCTGGATGCGCACCTGAACAACCCGTTCGATCTGGCGTTCTATCCTGATGGAAGCTTGGTTTTTTCCGATACGTTCAATCATTGCATCCGCCGGATAGACGCCAGCAGCGGGATCATTTCGACGATCTGCGGCACCGGCGCCAAGGGCTATTCGGGCGATGGCGGGCCGGCCGCGCTCGCGCAATTGAACGAGCCTTACGGGGTGGTCGTCGACCAGGCAGGGCGGGTGTTTTTCGCCGATCGTCTGAACCGCCGGGTGCGCGTTATCGATACCACGGGCGTCATCAGGACGTTGGCCGGTGATGGTTCCGGGGTGTTCAGTGGGGATGGCGGTCCCGCGGGCCGGGCAGGACTGGTGGAGCCGAACGGATTGGCGCTCAGCCCCGACGGGTCGCGGCTGTTCATCGCCGATGTGGCCGGCCACCGAGTGCGGGTGGTGGATCTAGGCTCCGGGATGATCGAAACGTTCGCCGGAACCGGGGAGGCCCGGCATGACGGCGACGGAGGGCCGGCGTCGCGGGCGGGGGTTTTCGGGGCTCGCGCGGTGGCGTTCGCGCCGGACGGGTCGCTGTACGTGATGGAGCGCCAGGGAAGCTGCATCCGCCGCATCCGTGATGGCAAGATCGAGACGGTGGCTGGAACCGGCGCCCGGGGCTATGCCGGCGACGGCGGTGATGCCGGCCAGGCGGTGTTCAATGCCCCGAAGGAGATGGCGGTCGATCCTGAGGGCAATATCTACGTCGTGGACACCGAGAACCATGCCATCCGCCGTATCGATGCGGCAACGTGGATCGTAACGACGATCGCATCCGGATTGGCGCGCCCGCATGGGGCTGTGGTCGCGCCGGATGGCGGGGTGCTGATCGGCGACAGTGAGCACCATCAGGTTCGGCGGTTGATTAGCTAGCGACAACGCCCCGCATGATCGCCAGCGCTTCTTCGATCTGCGCCGCGCCGACGTCCAGGTGCGTGCATGCTCGTCCGCGGAACGTATCCGACACGGATATCGTCACGCCCAGCGGTCGCAGGCGGGCCGCAAAATCTGCTGCGGTCAGGCTGGTGCCTTTGGTATCGAAGAAGACCAGATTCGTTTCTGGTGTCTCCACCGTGATCCCCGGGATCTGAGCCATCCCGCGGGCCAGCGCAGCCGCGTTGGCGTGATCGTCCGCCAGACGGTCGATATTGTGTTGCAGCGCGTAGATACAGGCCGCGGCGTTCATGCCGCCTTGGCGCATCGATCCACCCAGCCGCTGCTTCCACCGCCACGCCTCGCCGATGAAGTCTTTTGGTCCCGCCAATACTGCGCCCAACGGGGCCCCCAGGCCCTTGGTGAAGTCCAACCAGACTGTGTCGCAGTCTGCCACCACATCGCTGGCCGCCACACCCAGCGCCACCGCGGCATTCAGCACCCGCGCGCCATCCATGTGGACTTTCATTCCATATTCATGCGCAACTTCGGTCACCGCATGCAGCTCGGCAACCTGCCAACACGCACCACCGCCCTTGTTCGCGGTCTGCTCCACCTCTACCAGCCGCTGCGGGGGCGAGTAGCGCGACACCGGCCGGATCGCATTGCGAAGCGTGTCGGCGGAGAATATCCCCCGCTCCCCGGGCAGGCCGCGGATCATCACGCCACTGATCGCGCCAGGACCACCGGCCTCGCTGGACTGGATATGCGCGTCCTCATGCGCCAGAATTTCATCGCCGGGCCGGCAATGCGTGGCGATCGCGACCTGGTTGCACATGGTGCCGGACGGCATGAACATCGCCGCCTCCTTGCCCAGCAGCGCCGCGGTCCGATCGCACAGGGCCCACACAGTGGGGTCCGAACCGCCCTGCTCGTCGCCCATTTCGGCCGCCATCATCGCTTCCTTCATTCCGCGCGAAGGCTTGGACTGGGTGTCGGAATAGAGGTTGATGCGGACCGGCAGAGAGAAATCGGCCCGCTTGGGTTCGTAGCTCATCGGATGCGCTCCATCTGCGGTTGAGGCCGTCGTACCAGAAGGGGCATTGCCTGGAAAGCCGCCGCGTCGGATGCTGGGGGCCCGTTTGGAAGGCTGCCGGATGAAATTCTCCAACTTTCTGTTCCCCGACAGCATGTCGGCCGCCGACGACGGGCGGATCATCGACGAGACGCTGCAAGAGGCTCGGCTGACCGACGCGCTGGGCTACGACACGATCTGGCTGGCGGAGCACCATTTCGACGGCATCGTCGCCTATGTCGACCCAGTCGCCTTCGCCGCGGCATTGGCCGTTGCAACCACGCACGCGAGGATTGGCTTCGCGGTCGCGCAGATGGCGCTGCACCACCCGATCCGGTTTGCCGAACAGATCGCGCTGATCGACCACATCAGCAAAGGCCGGCTGATCGTCGGGCTTGGTCGCGGCACGGCCTACAACATCTACGATTATCAGGGTTACGGCCTCGACCACAACGAGGCCCAGGCGCGCTTCGAGGAAGCCGAAGCCATCATGTTCGAGGCGTGGCGCGGTGAGCCGGTGGTGCACCACGGCCAGTTCTTCGATCTGCGGCTGCCGGAGCTGCGGCCCGGGGTTTTCACCAAGCCGCACCCCTACGTGATCCGCGCCGCTGCCAGCGAACACGGCATGCTGGACATCGCCCGGCGGGGTGCGCCGTTCATGATGAACGTCCAGAACAATGCCGTTACCGCACAGCGCATGAATCTGTATCGACAGACGCTGCGGGATTTGGGTCTTGATGAAGCAACCATAGCGGCGAAGGTCGATGAATGCTGGGTGTGGCGCAACGTCTACGTCGCCGAGACCGACGCGGAAGCCGAACGGATCGCTGTTCCCGCCTTCATCGAAATGCACGAGCATCGGGTGGCCATGCGCAACCGCATCTACGCGGAACAAAAGGCATCCATTCTGCCGATGCCGCCGCCCGGATCCGCGCCCCCGGCACACGCTGCCGTCGAGCACGCGCTGGTCTATGGTTCCCCCGCGACCGTCGCCGAGAAGCTGGCTCCGCTGAAGGCCACCGGCGTTGGCGGGTTGATCATGCAGTTCCGCCTGGGACCGATGACCCTGGAGCAGACCGCGAGCAGCCTGACCCTGTTCAAGGACAAGGTAATCCCTGCGCTGTGACCGAGGACGAAGGGACTTCATACTGGAAACAGAACCTTTGGGTCTGTGTGTTCGGATCGCTGACTACGATCGTTGCGATGACGTTGTTGTTGCCGTTCCTGCCGCTGTACGTCGAACAGCTCGGTGTCACCGATCACGCCGCGATCGTGCAATGGTCCGGCGTTGCGTATGGCGCAACGTTCCTTACCGCGGCGCTGACGGCCCCGCTTTGGGGCAGGCTGGGGGATCAATACGGTCGCAAATTGATGCTGATCAGGGCGAGTTTGGGCATGGCGGTGGCGATGTCGCTGATCGGGCTGTCGCAGAATGTGTATCAACTTGTCGGGTTGCGGCTATTGGCGGGGCTGCTTGGCGGATATTCGTCCGGGTCGATGGTCCTGGTGGCAACACAGACTCCGCGAGCGCAGACGGCGTGGGCCCTGGGGATGATGTCTTCCGGAATCATGGCCGGCAACCTCGCCGGGCCGCTGATCGGGGGCGTGCTGCCGCCGCTGATCGGGATCCGCATGACGTTCCTGGCGGCCGGTGCGATCATCTTCGTTGCGTTT
>JAQGHW010000667.1 GCA_028291505.1 Rhodopila sp.
CCACCACCGCGCTGGCGGCGCTGAGTTCGGCGCAGCTGGCGGCTTTGGGCACCGGCAACATCACCGCGGTGGCCTCGGGCAGCATCAGCGCGCTGGGCAGCGCGGCGCTGGCCGGGCTGTCGGCGGCGGAGGCCGGGGTGCTGAGCACCGGGCAGATCGCCTCGCTGGGATCGGCGCAGCTGGCGACGCTGAGCAGCACGGCACTGACCGGGATCGATCTGGGGATCACGGCGATCGGCACGGCGGCGTTTGCCGGTCTGGGATCGGCACAGCTGGCGGCGCTGGCGACCGACCAGGCGGAGGCGCTGACCACGGCGCAGTCCTCGGCACTGTCGAGCGCGCAGATCAATGGGCTGTCGAGCGCCAGCATGGCCAACCTCGGCACCCAGGCGGTGTCGGTGCTGACCACCACCGCGCTGGCGGCGCTGAGTTCGGCGCAGCTGGCGGCTTTGGGCACCGGCAACATCACCGCGGTGGCCTCGGGCAGCATCAGCGCGCTGGGCAGCGCGGCGCTGGCCGGGCTGTCGGCGGTCCAAGTGTCGACCATGGACATCAGCATACTTAACCTTCAAACGGCGCAGTTTGCAGCATTGACATCCCAGGCAATAGCCGGTCTTACAACCGGGGCCGTTTCGGGCCTGACCTCAGCAGACGTGATTGCTCTCACGACGACGGAAATCGCCGCTCTGACCACCTCCGCTATCGGAGCTCTCATTTCGACACAGATCGCGGCTTTCACATCGACGCAAATACCCGCTCTGACGACCAGTCAGCTCGTCACCCTGACCACGACTCAGGCGGGTTATTTTACCAACGCGCAGGTGCCCTATTTCACCGGCAACCAATTGGCAGCGATGACCGCCGACATCTCCGTATTGTAGCACGGGTTGCGAGATGACCCCCGTCATGGGATCGGAACGAGCGACGAGAGGAACATCTGCGTGATACGTTCATTACCGCGGCGCCGCTGACAGAATTTCTGTAATGCTAAGTATCAGGCCGTTAACAATGCCTTAACACTTGAAGCCTAGAGCTTGACCGGTCAATCAGCCGGGCAGGATGCCATGAATGCGAAGTTTCCAAGTTATTAAGTCAACGGTGCCAGAGGAGAATACATCCGTTCTCTCATTACCTATCGACAACACTGCCGTCTGGCTTGACCGGCTGGTGACGACTCTGGCGTCCGGCGTAGCAGCGCCCTGGCACGCTGCGGAGGTTCGGCTACGGCTAAAGGATACTCCGTTTGGCACGATATTATCAGCTATCGAACGGGGCCGTCCAGATCTGAGCGATGCCACGGAAATCGCTTTCTATGAGCGGTGGATCGACGCCAACAACGCTGTATCCCCGCTATTGTACGCGGCCTGGTTTAATATCGGCGTGTCTTACGCGCGAGCGGGCAACCATCTCAAGTCCGCCATCGCTTACAGTAACGCGTTAGCGCTCCGGCCAGACATGCATGGTGCTTCTATCAACCTCGGCTTGCTGCTCGAAGCGAAAGGTGAGCCGGAGCAAGCACTGGCAATCTGGAAACATGCTGTGCAATCGGACGACGTGCGCATCGCTCTGGAAATCC
The DNA here is from genome assembly GCA_028291505.1 of Rhodopila sp. Classification (GTDB taxonomy): domain Bacteria; phylum Pseudomonadota; class Alphaproteobacteria; order Acetobacterales; family Acetobacteraceae; genus Rhodopila. The sequence goes on from JAQGHW010000667.1 coordinate 1,577, forward strand.
AACAGGGCCGCCTGCTTGAGAGGCTTGGTCGTCTCGCGGAAGCCGAGACGATGTTTCGCCGGGTGTTGCTGATCGATCCGGCACAATCAGATGTAGTTTATCATTGGGTCCATATTCGCCAAAAGAGTTGTCAATGGCCGATTGCATCCTCGGACATCCCGGGTCTTTCGGCTGCCGAGTTGGTGCGCAGCTCGGGTCCCCTGGGCATTTTGGCGCTGACTGATGACATCGACCTGCAACGCGATGCCGCCGCCGTTTGGGTAGCCAACAAGACCGTGGCGACGCCTTGGCGACTATCCCCCTTAATTCCCTATCCGCACCAGCGAATCAGGATAGGCTACCTGTCATCCGACTTCTGCAGCCACGCCATGAGTTATCTCATAACTGAATTGTTTGAGCGCCACGACCGCTGCCGTTTCGAGGTCTTCGGCTATTGCTCCAGCGAGGATGACGGCACCGATCTGCGGAAGCGAGTCCTGACAGCGTTCGACCAATACCGCGTGATCCGCACGCTGTCTGATCAGCAGGCGGCACAGTTGATCCGCGACGACGAGATCGACGTGTTGATTGATCTCAACGGTATCACCGACGGAACCCGACTGAATGTGCTACGATGGAGACCCGCACCAATCCAAGCGACATATCTCGGCTTCGTCGGGCCTATCCCATTGCCCGAACTTGATTATCTACTGTGCGACAAGGTCGTGATTCCTCCTGAATACGAAGCCGCGTATCGACCTGTGCCGCTTCCGATCGCACGGATCTACCAAGCAAACGACAGCAAGCGAACGGTCGGGCGAAAGTTGTCCCGTGTAGAGGCCGGATTACCCGAAGATTGTTTCGTGCTATGCTGCTTTTCAAAGCACTACAAGATTACTGAGGAGATGTTTGCCGCTTGGATGTCAGTGTTGCGGCAGGCCGATAGGACGGTGATATGGCTAGCTAAGGACAACGCCTATTCGGAGGCTCACATGCGCGCGGCGGCAATCCGAGCCGGGATCGCGGAGGAGCGGCTCATCTTCTCAGAACGTACCGACGCGGACCTTTATCTGAGCCGCTTGGAGTTGGCGGACCTGTTTCTCGATACTTTCCCCTATAACGCCGGCACGGTCGCCAGCGACGCCATCCGCATGCACCTTCCGCTGATTACGTTGTGTGGGAAAGCGTTTGCGTCGCGAATGGCCACGAGCCTGTTGCATGCCATGGGCGCGTCGCAAGGTATCACCACTACCCTGACGAAATATGTCGAGACTGCCGTTCGGCTCGCCAACGATCCAATGGCGTATGATCGATACAAGGCGCTGTTCACCGAACTGGCCTGGAGCCAGACGATTGGCGACATTGCTGGCTTCACCAGGGAATACGAAGCAACGTGGTGCCGAGTTGTTCGCGAGATGGGGGATATTTCAGAGCATTCGAAGCTGAGAACGGTAGAAATCGAAAGGGCTAATCTTCCACTGCGCCAACCGCTTCAGCCCATTCTCCGGAACTAGGGGTATCGAGAGAATCTTGAGCCGGGTCGTGTCCGAGAAACTTGGTGAGATGCAGATGAAATCACATGTCAGTTTGACCGAAAAAAACAGTTATGACGGATCAGCCTTAGCTATGATGACATCAACAGATATATTGGCACAGAGAATTTTCAACTTATCTCTTTCTGCTCCTGACGGGGTTTAACGGTGTCATTCTCGGCCTTCACGTCTTATGGATCGAATTCCGAATCCGGTCATCCGTTCTGGTTACACCTGAGCCACGTTGACGATATTTGGTGACGTGATTGAACCATTCGGCTTCCCGGTCATCGGACGCAGGAAGGTCCATTGCGTTGGCAAATACGGGGTGACGTGATCCCTCGGCATCGAGAAGCAAGGAAATGCAAGAGCTAAACGTCCTAAGCCACCCGAACGATCAACCACCCTTCTTAGCGGCGACCTCGCTGGAAATACTCGAGGTCGACCAAGCCCTGGCGGAGGCCATCGGTCATCACCATGCTGGTCGCTCCGCCGAGGCTGAACGGCTCTATCGGACTATCCTCGCCTCGGTGCCAGACCACGCTTTTGCAAGCTATGGTTTGGGCCTGCTTTGCACCACGCAAGGCAGGCTACAGGGTGCCATCGACGCCTTTCGCCACGTGATTGCCATCCGGCCTGATTTTGTCGATGCGTACATCAATCTCGGAACTATGGTTCTGGCGCTCGGGCAGCGTGAGGAGGCTGCGGAATTGTACCGCGGCGCAATCGCGATAAGCCCTGAAAATGCAATGGCGCATGGCAACCTCGGCAAGGCGTTGCAGGATCTCGGCAGAATCGACGAAGCGCTCGCCGCATATCACGCAGGCATCGCGCTCCAGCCGGACAACGCAGTCATACACATCAATCTTGGGGCCGCATTATTGGAGTGCGAAGCCTGGGACGACGCCGTGACGGTCACGCGACGGGCGATCGGCCTGGCGCCGACCAGCGCGATGGCGCACGCAAACCTGGGAACGGCCTTGTTGAGACTCGGCGCGTGCGAACAGGCTCTGGTGGCATGCCGCCAAGCCATCGCGCTGCGCCCGCAGGGTGTGGAGATACATGCCAGCCTGGGGGGCGCGATGTTGGAACTGGGGGCGCTGGAGGAGGCGGGCATGCTCTGCCGCGATGCCATCGGCCTCGATCCTACGCAGCCGAACGCCTACTTCAATCTCAGCCATGTCCTTAAGGGGATGAACCAACTGGAGGAGGCAGCGTTCGCCGCGCGCCAGGCTATCGCGCTACGTCCGGGCTCGGCAGGGTACCATTTCCACCTTGCACATATTCTTCTGTTGCAGGGTGATCTGGAGGCTGGGTGGTCAGAATATGAGTGGCGACTTAAACTGCCGGATTTTGCCTGGATTGATGGCCTTCTGAGTGGGTTTTCGCAGCCTTCCTGGGCCGGCGAGGACATTCGCGACAAAACAATCCTGATCTATACGGAACAGGGCCT
>JAQGHW010000709.1 GCA_028291505.1 Rhodopila sp.
GACCACCTGATGCCGGCCGAGGACGCCCCGAACCTGCCGATTTCGGAGGTGTTGCACCTGCACGGCCAGATGATGTCGGTGGTCTCGCTCGACCGCCTGCTGCCGCAGCAACAATTACCCGAACCGAACCCGCCCTGCGCCGCCTTCTGCTGATCGGCGAGGAGCCAATCCTGCAAGACCTGCTGCGCGGCCACCTGAATGAGATGATCGATGTCTCGGGCGAACCCAGCAACCACGCCGGCGCCCTGGCCAGCGCCCGTCTCGCGGAGGTCGACGTCGTGCTCGTCGATGCCGACCTAAAGGAAACCGACCCGGCGGAACTGGTGGCGGGCCTGGCTTTGGTCTGCGCGGCTCCCGTGGTGGTGCTCTCGGCCGCGGCCGGTCCAGGGTCGCCCGCCGCCGCCGCACTGTTCCTCGCCGGCGCACACACCGTGCTGCACAAACCCGCCGGACGCCTGCCGCTCGATCTCGGCGGTGACTTAGGCGACACCCTGCTGACTACATTGCAACAGGCGGCCGGCCCATGAGCGACAGCCGCACCGAACTGCTCGAACAGTTCGTCATCGAGACGCAACAGCACATCGAAGAAATCGAGCCAATCCTGCTGGCCGCCGAATGGGAGGTTCCCGACAAGCGGGCCATCGCGGCGCTGTTCCGCTGCTTCCATTCAATCAAGGGCCTGTCGCGCATGCTGGGCCTGCGCGGGCTGGAAACCGTGGCGCATCACGCGGAAAGCCTGCTGGGCGAAGTACGCGCCGACCGGCTAAGATTCACCCCCGCCATCCAGGATCTGCTGCTCCAGGCACTGGACGCGATCCGCGCACTGCGTGAACGCACCATCGACGGCGGTCAGGACGCCGCCGCGCCGGCAGCCCTGGTCGCCGAGCTACAGGCCGCGGCCACCGTCACCAACGCCACGGCCACGGACCCCCCGCCGGCCGCCCCCGCGCAACCAACGCGCGCCGTCCTGCACGAAGATGCCGACACGCTGATCTATTTCGCCGAAATGCTCTGCGAATGTCTCCCCAACCTCGCCGTGCTCGCCGGCTGCCCGGGTGACCACGCCCAGGCGATCGAGGATATCGAAAGCCTGCTGCTGGCCGCCGAACGCCTGGAACTGAGGGGCCTGCAACGGCGTCTCGAACATCTGACCCCGATCGCCGAAAAAGCCCCACCGATCGACCGTCTGGCCGAACTGGCCGCCGACGCCAGCCGCTTCGCCAGACTCACCGGCCACGACGCCGGAGCGGACGCCCTGGCGCTCGCCCTGGCGGAACCGCTGCGGGTCGCCCGCGCGGCCGAGGCCCGCAACCTCGCCCTGTCCTGGAACAACGGCGGTGACACAGCGATCCTGGCCGCCCGGAGATTGCTGCGCCTGTCACTGGCCGCCGCACCCACAGACGATCTGGCGGCCCTTCTGCTGCAGGCCGTCACCCACACCGATCCCGCCACCGCCGACGCAGCGCGGATCGTGCTCGACATGCTGGCCGATGATCTCGATCGTGACGCCGGCATCCGCTCCGACGTCCTGGCCCTGGCGACCGACAATCTCCAGACCGCCATAACCGCCCCCCGCGTCATCCCCGCCCCGTTGCACAAGCTGCTCGCCGATCGAGGCGTCGACACGATCCGCATAGGCGCGATCGGGCCAATCGCACTGGCCCGGTTGGCATCCATCCTGGAAGGCGGCGACCGCCACCTCCTCAGCGTCATGGTTTCGCTGCCCCCGGCCGGCACCCGCGAGGAGTTCCTCGACTGGCTCGAGCAGCGGCTGGAACCCGTGCTGGCCGAGGTATCGGAACACGGCGGCGTGGCGCTGCTGGTTGCCACCAAGACAACGGCGGAGGCGATCAACGCCGACATGCTGGTGGCCTACCCGCGCCGCGGCGCCGCCGAAATCCACCGCCTCGATGGCCAGTTCCTCGACCATCCCTGGGCGCCTCCGACCACCAACCGCCCCGGCTCCGGCCGCGCCGCTGAAGACAACCAGGTCCGCGTCCCCGTCGAAATCCTCGATCGCCTGTTCGGCCGCATCGGTGAGTTCTTCAACATCAGCAGCGCCTTGAACGTGCTGGTCGTCGACTCCCAGGTCCCCGGCGTGCTGCAGCGCCTGAACGACCACGTGGTGATGAAGGCCCCCGCCCTGCTGCCCGCCATGGACGTCCTGCAGCGCCAGCAGTCCGACCTGGCACAGATCGAAGCCGAGGTGCATCGCCTCGTCAGCCTGATCCACGAAGCCACGCTCGGCCTGCGGGTCATTCCGCTGGAAACCTTGTTCAACCGCTACCCCCGCATGATCCGCGAACTGGCCAAGGAACAAGGCAAGCAGATTCGTTTCGACGCCCAAGCCAACGGCATCAAGGTCGACAAGGGGATGACCGAGCTACTCGGTGACCCCCTGATGCACATTCTGCGCAACTCGGTCGATCACGGGGTGGAGCCGGCCGAACAGCGCCATGCCCTAGGCAAGCCGCCAGCTGCGCGAATCACCCTGACCGCCACCCAGAACGGCAACCGGATTGCCGTCGAGATCGCCGACGACGGACGCGGCATCGACGCCGAACGGGTGCGCCAGCAAGCGGTCAA
>JAQGHW010000713.1 GCA_028291505.1 Rhodopila sp.
GCGCCGCCCGAGTTCCGCCAGGAGCTGGCCTGCAGATTTCAGGTCCGCCGTCTGGTAGCCCTCAGTAAACCGCCGATAGATCCCATCCAGCAGGTCAGCGGCGTCGGTGGACTTGCCATGGCTGGACCACAGCCGCGCAAGCCCCATCGCCGACCGCAATTCAAGGCTGAGGGCCGACTGGATCCTGGCTTGTTGCAAAGAGAGTTGGAATGCCCGCTCAGCGGCGGCAGGATCGGCCGGCGTGGCTTGCAGCCAAAGCTCGCCGCGCACCCTCAGCAGTTCAGGTAGACTCAAGGGCTCGGCGCGTGCCTCGCTTCGGGCCAGGGCGGCGTCGAGGACTGCGGCGGCCTCCTCCAGCGCGCCAGACTGCATGAGGCCCTCGGCCAGGGCGCGATGAAAGGCGGGCGTCAGGATGTTGTATCGCTCCGCCTGCAACATCCCGACGGCCCGGCGCAAAAGCGGAACGCCCGCCGCCGGATCGCCACGCACGACGGCCAGTTCGCCCGTCAAGGCCAAGCCGACGGCATGATAGGGGCCGAGGGCATGTCGGGCGGCGTGGGTGACCAGGCGTCCACTCAGCTGCTCCGCCTCGTCAAGGTCGCCGCGCCAAAGAAACACGGTGGCCGTGTAAACGATGGAGAGACACACATTGAGCGGGTGATCGCGCTTGACCGCCTCGTCGATCGCCTGCCGTGCAGTCCTGGCGGCCCGGTCGGGAAGCCCACCTAGCCACTGGGCGCGCGCCAGCACGATCAGGGCGCGCACCCGGTGATCGTAGCCGAAAAAGTCGATCTCCTCGGCATCCAGGTCTGCAGCCACCGCCGTGCCGCGCTCCAAGTGGCGCATGGCGCCTGCCTGGTCTCCGGCCAGATGGTGGGCGCAGCCCAGCATCCATTCCCCCGTGGCGATGGCGCCGGGGGAACCGATCTCCTGGGCGATCGCGATGCTGCGTTGGGCGACGTCTGTAGCCCCCCGGGGATCGCCGATGCGGATCATGAAGATGTGGAGACCAGCAAGGAGCTGCAACTGACGCTGCCGGTCGCCCAATGCGTCGGCCAACCTCAGCCCGTCCTTGATGGTTTTTCGCACATCGTCGCTGTTGCCTCGGGTGAACATCGCCGAGGCGGCCAACGCCTCCTGCAGTGCCAGCCGGGTCATTCCGTCCGAACAGCGGTCGGGTAGTGCAGCGAGAGCCTGCTCGCACCAGCGATGGCATTCGACGAGCAAGGAAAGCCCAAGGAACAACGGCGCCGACGCGGCAGCGAGCCGCACGCCGATCAAGGCTTCGCCAGCGCTGGAAAAGCTCCACTCCAGCGCCGCGCGGATATTGCCCATATGTGGTCCGGCGGCCGCCACGCTATCACCGGAGGCGGCGACGCTGCTGCCCGGATCGCCTGGACGCCACTGCGCGTAGTAGAGGGCATGTCGCTTGGCGATGGTATTTGCCTCGGCGGCTTGCGCGCGCTTTTCGGCCGCAAAGGCCAGCGTTGAATCGAGCAACCGATGGTGAGCGGTTCCGTCGATCGGTGCGACCCAGATGAGCGACTTGCCGATCAAGCTGGCGATCGCATCTGCGACCTCCATGGCATCGGTTTGGTCGTCGGCCGCCACGGCCTGGGCCGCTTCAAGTGTGAACACGCCGACGAAGATCGAGAGGCTGACGAGTACGCGGCGGTCCCGATCGGATAAAAGATTGAAGCTCCAGTCCAGCATCGCGTGCAGCGTCTGGTGACGGGGCGGGGCGCTGCGGCGACCTTGCCACAGGAGCTTAAAGCGATTGCTCAGCAGGTCGGCCGTGCCCTGGAGCCCATAGGCGCCGACCCGACTGCCGGCCAGTTCGATCGCAAGTGCGATGCCATCCAGCCGGCCACAGATCGCTGCCACGGCCGGCGCGTCGGCGTCGGTCAGGCCGGACGCGTGCCCACTGGCGAACGCGCGCTCCATGAACAGCTGCACCGCGGGCGAGGCGAGGGCTTCGGCCGCGGTCAGGTCTTCTCGGGCTACCGGATAGTCCAACGGCGCCAGCAGGTGGACGTGCTCGCCCTCTACGCGCAACGACTCGCGACTGGTGGTGAGGATGTGGGCCTGCGGCGCCTCGCTATAGAGGCGCTCCGTCAGCAACGCTGCGGCGTCGATGACATGCTCGCAGTTATCGAGGACGAGCAAAATCCGGCGACCGGCCAGGAACGCCAGGAGACTGGGAAGAGGATCCTGCGCCTGCACGGAGACGCCCAGCACGGCGGCGACGGCGCTCGGGACGAGGGTCGCGTCGCTGACGGCGCCAAGGTCTATGAAGTAGGCGGCATCGCCGAACTCATCGAGCAGGGCGTGGGCGACGGAGACCGCCACGGTCGTCTTGCCCATGCCGCCCGGGCCCACCACGCTGACGAAGCGCCGGGCGGCGAGCAGCATCGACAACGCCTCGACGGTGTCCTCACGGCCGACCATGCGGGCCAGTCGCGCCGGAAGCTGGTGTTTCGGAACGGGGGGAGATTCGGAGGAAGGCGGCGGCGACCTCGATGCCAGTGATGGTGCGGCCGACCGATTGACAGGTGCGACGAAACAATAGCCTCGCCCGGTCACGTTCGTGATGTATCTGAGCCCGTCCTGGCCATCGCCCAGCGCTTTGCGCAGGTCTGCGATCGTCACTCTAAGGCTGCCGTCGCCGACCACGACGTTCGGCCAGGCTCGGGCCATCAATTCGCGCTGTCCAACGACCTCCCCCGCCGCTTCTGCAAGCGCGATGAGGACATCAAGCGCTCGACTGCCGACGTCGACGGTCTCTTCGCCCCTCAGCAGGAGGCGCTCCGCCGGGATCAGCCGATAAGGTCCGAACGAGATGACATCGCCAGCAGCCATGGAGCCTTGACACAACACCGGTTAAAAAGTGTGACACGCCACCGTCCGCGCAGACTAGTCGTTCGAACGTTCTTGCGTTCGCGAACCGTACGGCGCCGCTGCCGCCCTCGTTGTCAGGCGGCCACCCCGGTGGCGAGCTCCGCCAAGGCGCGGAGCTTGGCATCCAGCTTGATGGCGGCAGCGGAGACCTCATTGTTTTTGAGCCGGCTCATCAGCGACGAGGGCAGGTCATAGGCCAGACGCGCCTCGCCAGATGCCGCCTGGTAGATCAGGACCCTTATCGGAACGTTGAGGCCGACGGCATGGTCGTGGGTGATCATGGTCTGAGCGATCAGCGGGTTGCCGATGATGTACGACCGGATCTTGGCTCCCGCACCCACCCTAGACATCCAGGCGCCATGATCGTTCGTCAGAAAGCGCATGAAACCGCTGCGGCCCTCGTAGGCTCTGATGCGAGCCTCGAAATCGGCTTGGCTGGTAGCCGCGGCGACCTCGCGCGGGATGATGGCGGGGTCCTCGACGTTGCCCAGTTCGGCCTCAAAGGCAGCGACAACGTCCTCGAAGCGACGCGGGCTGACATGCTCACAGTGCTCGACGGTGAATCTATCGATCATGGCTGCACGTCGGCTGGTAAGTCCATCTCGCCACACCTCATCAGCGTCGGGGAACGACCAGTTAATATAGGTGCAAGTACGCGCATATACGCGTATATACGCCTTTGTGCTAAAATGTCAAGATCAAGCTGACGACCCACATCTCTCCCGAGTTCTGCACCTGCTTGGCGATTCGCCAGGCAGCACGGCACGTCAGCCAGTTCTA